>JAJRWW010000133.1 GCA_024276595.1 Myxococcota bacterium | reverse complement strand
GGTGACCCAGGTGGGCTCCAGCCGTCTTTGGCTCTCGAGGAGCTCCGCGGTCAGGGGGACGACCAGCCCCATGGTCACCACGAGGGCCCAGAAGGCGGCCGTGTAGGGGCCTCCGAGGATGAGGGATGCCGCACGGTCTCCAGCCGCGCCGCCGCCGGTGAGCAGGCCCAGCACGAACAGGCCCAGGAGGAGCATCTCCAGGCCGATGGCGGCCATGTCCCAGCGGCGCAGGAGGCGGTGCTCCTCGTGGCTCACGGCAAAGAGCATCATGAAGGCCGCCCCCGTGGAGAGGCCAGAGACCAGAAACAGCGGGCCCAGCACCGATGAGCTCCACATGGCCCTGGCCCCCAGGGTTCCCAGGAGGATGCCAGTGTATCCCCCCAGGGCCACCCCGAGGGCGATGTTGGCCCAGCGAAGGCCCTCCATCCATCCGCTGGCCAGGCCCCGCGCCCAGAGCAACAGGCCACCGAGGCGAAGCGCGGCCAGAGGCCTCCAGCCGGCCAGCGAGCTCGCCTCCTCGTCGGTGAGCTCCGCCAGCCCCAGGAGCACCGTGGCGGGGTAGATGGCCACCAGGATCCAGGCTCCCCAGGACATGGGGGAGGTGGGCTGGAAGGAGGCGTAGAAGCGCCAGACGTGGACCTTGTTGGCCAGGTCCAAAAAGAGCGCCCCCATGCCGAGGGAGATGAGCAGCGGCGCCGCGAAGACCATCCACCGGGACCACCTGGAGCGCTCGCCGCCCCTGGCGACCAGGGGCAGCAGGGCGGACAGGATCATCACCCCCGCGGTGATCCCGCCCAGAAACAGGTAAACTGGGATCTCCCAGCCCCAGATATGCAGGGATGGGTCCACCCCGGGGTTCGAACGAATCAGCTCCACTTCAGTGCTCATGATCCTCTCTCCAGTCGTGGCCATCTGGCCGGAGCAGGGCTCGGCTCCTTCACCTGTGTCTCGCTCTCGGAGGGCCTAGCTGCAGCCACCACGCTTTTTCTTCTTCCGCCGGGGAACGTACTTGCGAGCCTTCACCGCTGGCGCGGTCTTGCGTCCGGTCATGGACTGGTGGAAGGCCGCCCGAAAGCGGTACTCGGCCCAGTCCGCGGGAGTGGCTCGATGGCCTGGAGCCGGCGGAGCCTCCAGGGCATAGGCAACCCAGGATGCGTAGCCCCCCTTTAGCATGAGCACCCGACCCTTGTAGGTGAGCGCCACCCGCGGGAACCTGGCGAGATCGCCTTGGCCAAAGAGCACCAGGTCTCGCACTCCGGGGCCCACATCCAGGTTCAGGCCCTTGAGCTTGCTTATCGGGACACACTCGGCTCCGGGGATGGTCTTTCTCTTGCAGGTCCTTTCCGGGCGAACATCGATCAGACGCAAGCTCCAGGGCCGATCCACCATTCGCCTCGCCAGCCACCTCGCCGTGGCCACCTGGTGAGCCTTGCCCTTGGCGATCCTGGGCCCCTGGCTGGCGTCGGCGCTGCTCGGGCTCCCCGGCATGGCCAGGGTGGCAGCGGAGAGCACGGCAAAGCCCGCCATGCCGGCAAATACCAGCCTCCGCCACAGGCCCCACCGCGGGGCGGGGTCCCCCTCGGCTGGCAGTCCCCGCCTGGGCCGGAAGATGCGCTCCACCTTCTCGGCGCCAAAGAACATGCCCATGGCCGCAAGGGCCACTGCCATGGCCAGTAGCGGCCTGGGAATGCCGGTCACCTGGTCGAGGAACCTCTGGCCCATGGCCCCGCTGTGGGCAAAGGTGGCCAGGTATGGGTAGAGCTCCCCGTAGATGACCGAGCCCAGGATCACCCCGGCAAAGGTCATCATCCCGTCCAGCTTGCCCGTGGCGCTGGCCACGAGGCTAGTGCCCGGACAGTAGCCTGACACGATGAAGCCCACGCCCAGGATAAGCCCCCCCACGAGCATCGGCCAGACGAAGGTGCCACTCGCCGCCGTCTGGAGCACAGAGGGGACGTTGACCATCCCCAGCCCTCCCAGCACCACCAGTCCGAGCATGGCCACGACTATGGCCGAGAACATCACCTTGAACACGGTCATGTCGTGCAGATAAAACTGCCCCGTGAGGGTGCGCGCCGTTCCGAACCCGGCTCGCTCCAGGACGAACCCGAAGCCAACGCCAACGAGGAGGGCCACCACCAGCCCCACCTCCCGCTGCGCCGGTGCGAAGAAATCGAATGGGAACATCATAGCCACTCCCTCCTGACCAGCAGGGCGGCGGCGTAGCCGCCTCCGAACACCGCCATCATGAAGATCCAGCTCCCCACCGACAGGAGGGCTCCGCCCGTGAGCGCCTGCCCGGAGGTGCACCCCAGGGAGAGGCGCGCGCCCAGGCCCATGAGCACACCACCTCCCAGGGCGAGGAGCATCCGAGCACGATCAGACACCCGCGGGCCCCGGACGATCTCCTTGCGGAGGCGCCCCGCGCTGTAAGCCGCCACAAAGCCTCCCAGCACCACGCCGAGGGCCATCAGCACGAACCAGTTGTCCAGGGGGTGTCTGCCCTCGGCCTTGGCCCTTGCCATGTACTTGTTGCCGGTCACGTGGTCGGGGGCAACCGAGTCGATTGCGGAGATGCCCATGCGGCTGGCGGCCCCGGACGCCCCCAGCCCGCGGCCGGTGACCACCAGGGCGGCGAGGAGCACCAGCCCCAGGGCGGCGCCTGCCACGTATGGGTTCCAATATGGCCTGTCTATGGTCCTGTTCTCCATGAGTAGCTCCTACAGCAAGAAGTAGAGCTGGGGACGCGCCCCGTACTCTGGCCTGGAGACCTTGTGCCGCCGAGAGCCGAGCAGCTTCGAGATCTCCGAGCGCGGATCGTTCAGGTCTCCGAAGGTGAGCGCTTGGGTGGGGCAGGCCGAGGCGCACGCCGTCCCCTTGCCCCTGACTACCCTGTGCAGACAGAAGGTGCACTTGTCCACGAACCCCTCGGGATGCACGTAGCGCGAGTCGTAGGGACAGGCTGCCATGCACGCCTTGCAGCCAGTGCACTTGGTGCGGTTGACCAGCACCGCGCCGCCACGGTTCACATGGCTTGCCCCCGTGGGACAGGCCGAGACACATGGGGGATCCTCGCAGTGGTTACACCGCTCGGAGCGGATCTCCATGGCGAGGTTTGGAAAGGTGCCCCGGGTCTCGGTGCGGACCCAGTCGCGGAACCCTCCAGCAGGGAGGGCGTTCTCTGTCTTGCACGCGATCACGCAGGCGCTGCAGCCCACGCAGCGCCTTGTGTCCATGGTCATGGCGTACCTGCTCATGACGCACCTCCAGCCCGCTCGATCCGGACGAAGTTCACGTTCATCCCCGTGCCCCCCATTATCGGGTCCACCTTGTAGCGGGTGACGAGCTGGGAGTCCGACGCACCCCGCCCCCGGGCAAACTTGAGCCCCTTGGCGGTGTGACCGTAGCCGTGCACCATGTAGACGCAGTCCCCGCGAATCCGCTGGGTGACCTTGGCCCTGAGGGAGCCGGACCTCACCCCGTCCTGGTTGACCAGCACCACCCGGTCGCCGGTCACCAGGGGCCTGTTCTCAAAGCCCCAGATGGCCTTTGCTGCGTCGGCGTTCACCCAGACCTCGTTCTCGCTGAAGCACTCCGACAGGAGGCGGTTGTTGGTAGTGCGCCCAAAGGTGTGCACGGGAGCCCGCCCGAACAGCAGCCGGAACATGCCCGGAGGCACCTCCTCCTGCGGCGTGTAGCTGGGCAGCCCCTGGCCGGGGAAGACCGCGTCGAGCTGCCCTGAAAACAGCTCTATCTTCTTGGAGTCCGTGTCAAAGGAGAGAGGCAGCCCCTCCTCCTCGCAGGTGGGGACCTTCTTCCCCAG
>JAJRWW010000132.1 GCA_024276595.1 Myxococcota bacterium | reverse complement strand
TCGAGCGCCTTGCCCGCGCCGAGGCAGAGGTCCACGGGGTGGAGGTGGAGCAGGTACATTTCCACGAGGTGGGTGGGCTGGACGCCATCGCCGACATCGTGGGTGTCGCCGCCGCCATGGAGCACCTCGCGCCGGCCTCCATCTCCTGCTCCTCCCTTCCCCTGGGAGGTGGCACGGTGCAGACCCGCCACGGCCTGCTGCCGGTGCCCGCTCCAGCCACCACGGCTCTGCTCGTGGGTGTGCCGGTGCGGTTAGGCTCAGAGGACGACGGGGAGCTGGTAACCCCCACCGGGGCCGCAATAATCACGCAGATATGCGACGAGTTTGGACCCGCGCCCCCCATGCGACTTCTGGGCCAGGGATGCGGCGCCGGCACCAGAGAGATCCCCGGCAGGCCCAACGTGCTGCGGGTGCTCGCCGGGGATCGGCTGGGTAACCCTGGACGCTGGGTGGAGGCGGCGGCCAACATCGACGACATGAGCCCCGAGCTGGGCGCCTACGCCGCGGAGCGCCTCCTGGAGGAGGGAGCCCGGGACGTGTGGCAGGAGCCCATCTACATGAAGAAGGGGCGCGCCGGGGTCAAGCTGGGCTTTCTGTGTCTGCGCCAGGACCTGCGGCGCCTCTGCGAGGTGCTGCTGGCCGAGTCCACCACCATCGGCGTCAGGTATCACGCGGTGGAGCGAGTGGAGTCCAGGCGCCGCAGGATGGAGGTGGAGACGCCCTTTGGAGTGGTGGGAGTCAAGGTGTCTGTGGGCGGCGAGGGCCACGCCAACATCGCCCCGGAGTTCGAGGACTGTCGCCGAGCAGCCCAGGACCGAGGCGCTCCCCTCAAGGAGGTGTACCTCGCGGCCCTCGCGGCCTGCTCGGACCGGATGGTGGAGGGAGACCTGGACGACCGGCACTGAGCCGC
The DNA here is from genome assembly GCA_024276595.1 of Myxococcota bacterium. Lineage (GTDB taxonomy): Bacteria > Myxococcota_A > Polyangia > HGW-17 > JAJRWW01 > JAJRWW01. The sequence continues at coordinate 8,031 of JAJRWW010000132.1, read as the reverse complement.
GCTGTCCCAGGTGAAACCATGCTATCTTCGGATACAGTGAGAGTGAGGCCATGCACCAGCCTGAGATAGTCGCGATCCTGGACATGGGCGCCGCCCATGTTCAGCAGGCTGCAGAGGTGATCGAGTCCCTGGGCTTCCCTCTGGAGCTGGTCAAGGACCTGGCGCACCTGCAGCGTGTGGAGGGCTGCGGGGTCATCCTGCTACCCTCCTGCCCACGCGCCGGCTGGATGGTGGAGCAGATCCGCTCTCACCCGCGCCTGTCCGAGGTGCCCCTCCTCGGCTTTGGCGACTCCCCGGAGGATGGGCTGGACGACTTCTGGGGCTGGCCCCTGCAAGGTGACACCCTGGGAGCGGCCCTGGCCGGCTGGCTGGCAGAGGGACGGAGCCGGCGAGCCCGTGCAGAGGCGGCGGATCTGCTGTCCGGGGTGATCCAGGCGGGACGGCTCGTCGCCAACCGGTCCGAGCTCGACCGCAGCGTCGGGCCCTACGTGGTGCGAGCCGCCGAGCTGCTGCGATCTCCTGGCGCCGCCCTGATGGTGCTGGGCCGAAATGAGCGCGAGGCCTTCGTCGTGGCGAGCACCGAGCAGGGGGATGGGCTCCTGGTGCCCATGGAGGAGAGGGCCGCTCTTTCGCTCGCCATGTGTATCGAGGGCGGCCAGGTCACGGACGTGGAGATAGGTCTGCTGGCCATGGCCCTGGAGCGGGAGCCCAGAGATTGCTCGGAGAGCTGCCTCTCCTTTCCGGTCATGGTGGCCAGTCAACCCGTGGGCGCGCTGCTTTTCTCGCAGGAGCCAGACCACCACCTCCCGACCCCGCTCCGGCGGGCCGGGGAGCTGCTCGCCCAGATCCTGGGGTCGGCCCTCGCGGGCAGCCCGCTCATGCAGCGAATCAGAGAGCAGACATCCAAGGTCAGCCTGCAGAAGGTCTCTGCGGAGCTCGGCGCCCGCTCCTTGCGTCGCTACAAGGAGTTTTTCGAAAGCTCGCCGGACGGAGTGCTCGTGCTGGACTCCGAAGGCAAGGTGCTGTACATCAACCAGGCTGGTGCCATGATGACCGGCTATGCGTCGAAGTACCTGGTGGGGCGCCCGCTGGCGGAGATAGTCGCCGAGCACCACCGTGAGGGGCTGGTGGAGGTGTTGCAGAGCGTGTCCGATGACGTGGATCTGCGCAACTTCGACCTGCAGATCCTGACCACCTCCGAGGACCACATCACGGTGGCCGTCTCCACCTCCTCCCTCAAGCTGGACAAGACCGCCACGGTCTTCACCTTCCGGGACGTCACCGAGGCCCGAGTGATCGAGGACGAGCTGATCAACACCAAGGAGTTTCTGGAGCGACTCATCGCCTCGGCGGTGGACGCCATCGTCGCGGCCGACTCCATGGACGGCACCATCATCCTGTTCAACCAGGGCGCCGAGAACCTCTTCGGTCGCGCCGCCGAGGAGACCGTGGGCAAGGTCAGCCTGGACGAGCTCTTTCCGGCAGAGGAGTACGAGGACCTGCTGCGCCAGCTCCACAGCCCGCATTTCGGGGGCGAGGGGAGGCTGGAGCAGTCCCACAAGCACGTGCGTGACGCCGGGGGGAGGCATGTGCCAGTGAGCATGACCGCGTCCATCATCTCAGACGACATGAGGGAGGTTGCCCTCGTGGCCATCATCACCGACCTGCGGGAGCAGCTCCAGATCCAGGAGCGCCTGGCGTTGACCCAGGAGCGCCTGGAGGTCACGGAGAAGCAGGCGCTCATCGCGGAGCTGGCCGGAACCACCGCCCACGAGCTGAACCAGCCCCTCACCTCTGTGATGGGGTATGCGGAGCTGCTCATCAAGAAGATGGGCCCCGACAGCCCCTTTGCCAGCTCCATGGGAGTGATAATGAACGAGGCTGAGCGCATGGCCGAGATAGTGCGGAAGATCGGGAAGATCACTCGATACGAGACCAAGTCCTACGTGGGAGAAACCCAGATCCTGGACCTGGACCGGGCTGCGGAGGAGTGACCCCGCCATGAAGCGTGAGCTGATGCTGCAGGAGCTGGAGCAGGCGGCAGACGCCCTCCGGATCAAGGTCGTCTACGAGCGCCTCACCCCCGAGGCCAGCCCCGGTGGGCTGTGCAAGGTGGGAGGTGAGTACCGGGTGCTGATAGACCGGCACGTGCCGCTGCTGGAGCGGCTCAGCGTGCTCCTCAGCGCGGTGGCGAGGTTCCCCACCGACGAGATATTCCTCTCACCGGAGCTGCGCGCCGCCCTGGTGCGCAGGGCCGACGAGCTGGCGGCCGCCGGGCAGGATCAGCAGTAGGCTCAGAGCCCTCCCCGTCACCCCGACCGCTGTCGCTTCTGCCCATCCACGTTCTGGTGCGACCCTGGCGGTCCAGGCTGCCCTGGTGAGCCCAAGCATGATTCCAAAAAACAGAACGTCATTCTGTTGGCAATAAGCCAGTTGTGTGCTATAGAACGTAACTGCTCACAGCGACACGGTGTATGTTGTTGTATTTTTTGTGTTTTGTAGCTGCTGCCGCCAGTGCTCTCCTATTGACCACGGCGGGTAGCGAGACCAGACCGCCGGCCACGCTCGGGTAGTTGGGGGGCCGCCGGCAAGAGAGGGAGAGGTTTCTCATGAACAACCACAAGCCCATTGACACGTCCCGGATCCCTGGTTTTTACAAGATGTCCACCGCGGGCAGGCTCCAGGAGCTCTCCCGCGCGGCGGGCTGCTCTCCAGAGGACATCCAGGCGCTCACCGGGGGCGACGAAAAGGGCCTCAGCCTGGAGGTGGCCGACCGCATGGTAGAGAACGTGGTGGGGGTCTTCGGGCTCCCCATGGGGGTGGGCGTGAACCTGCGCATAGACGGGCGAGACTGCCTGGTCCCCATGGTGGTGGAGGAGCCCTCGGTGGTGGCGGGCCTCAGCCACGGCGCCAAGCTCCTGCGAGGCGGAGAGGGCATCACCACCGAGACGACCGAGCCCCTCATGATCGGCCAGATCCAGGTGATGGACGTCTCCGATTTCCGCCGCGCACAGGAGGAGATCCACAAGGCCACGCCCGCCCTGCTGGCCGCTGCCAACGAGCTGGACCCGGCGCTGCTCGCGGTGGGCGGCGGCGCCGAGGACATCGAGACCCGCGTGCTGGAGCCAACCGACGCCGACGATCCCTTGGGCACCATGCTCGTGGTGCACCTGCTCGTGGACGTGCGCGACGCCATGGGAGCGAACGCCATCAACACCATGGTGGAGAAGCTGGCCCCGCGCGTGGAGGAGATCACCGGGGGTAGGGTTCGCCTGCGCATCCTGAGCAACCTCGCCGACAGGCGCCTCGTCACCGCCCGCGGCCTGGTGCCCTTCGAGCTGCTGGGCAGAGGAAACCCGCTGCTGGGACGGGAGGTCGCCGCGGGCATCGAGGAGGCCTCGGTGCTGGCCGAGCGCGACCCCTACCGGGCCGCCACGCACAACAAGGGCATCATGAACTGGGTGGACGCCTTCCTGGTGGCCACCGGCCAGGACTGGCGAGCCGTGGAGGCCGGCGCTCACGCCTTTGCCGCCCGCCTGGGAAGGTACACGGCGCTCTCGCGCTGGCGGGTCACCGAGGAGGGGCTCCGAGGTGAGATCACCATGCCCATGGCGGTGGGCACGGTCGGCGGCGTGCTCAAGACCCACCCCGCTGTTCAGGCCGCCGTGCACACGGTTCTGAAGGTGCGCTCCGCCGCGCAGCTTGGCCGCATCGCGGCCGCCTGCGGCTTGACCCAGAACCTGGCGGCCCTCCGGGCGCTGGCCACCGAGGGCATTCAGCGGGGCCACATGGGGCTGCACGCCCGCAACGTGGCAGCAGCGGCGGGCGCCCAAGGGGAGGAGATCGACCGGCTCGCCCGGGTGCTGTCTGAGATGGGCGTCTACGACGCCGCTGCCGCCAGCGCCGCCCTGAGCCGCCTCCGCCAGCAGCGCCGCCAGCCGGCCGCCTGAGCCGGCCTTCGGCCAGGACCAGCAGAAAGCCGCTGTCCGGCGGCTAGGGCCTGGTCACCAGGATGCGCCGGTACCCCATGACCTCGCCGTTCTCCCTGGCCACGATCAAGATCCTGTTCACCCCGGACCATAGGGGAACCCGCGCCTTGAAGGGGAGCCTCTTTCCGCCCTTGGGGCTGGCGGCGTAGAAGACCTTGTGACGCACCTGCTGGGCGTCGAAGTTGGTGACCTCCACGAAGAGATCCTGCACCCGGTTTTCGTCCGAGGCCACCCCGGACACCTGCACGTACCTGGAGCTGGCGCTCACCGACAGTGGAACCTTGGATACGGTTATCCTGGGCGGAGAGATCTCCCCCACCAGCCCCGGGGCAGAGGCGGTCTTCGGTGCAATGGGCAGGATCAGGTGACCCTGGAGGCTCGCCCTCAGGTCCAGGTCGTACACCGACAGCTCCAGCTTGATCTTGCGCTTCTTCAAGGTGGGCTCGATTCTGAGGGTCAGGTCCACCTCCCGGGATGAGCCCGGGGAGAGCTTGTCGAGGGTCACCCTCCCCTTGATCACGTTGACCCCGTGGCCAGCCAGGTTTCGCAGGGCAACCCCCCCCCGCCTCAGGGACCCGGTGCCGCTGTTTCTTACCTTCACCCGGACCCGGACGGTCTCACCCAGCTCCGGGCGCCCGTCGCCGTTGCCCTTGACGTCGTCATGCAGCCCATAGGAGAGGCTCAAAAATGGCCTGGGGAGGCCCTTGACGGGCACTCGCGTCTTGAGGCGCAGCTCGCCCTCCATCTGCGGGGAGCTGAGCACCAGCCTCACCGGCTGGATGGAGGAGCGCATGTGGGGTGGGATCTTCACGGTGATGGTGGCGGTGCGGGTCTGGCCGGGCCCCAAGAGCCCCACCAGCAGCTCTCGCTCGTCCAGAACATATGAGGGCGCCTCGGTGCGAGCCCAGACCCTGTGCACGGCGCTGCTGGAGCTGTTTGTCACCTTGAGCTCCAGCTTCACCTTCGAGCCAGCCGCCACGGGCAGCGCTCCTCCCACCTTCACCTCGGCCCGAATGGACGCGGCCTTCACCCTCTGGGCCCCGGCCGGGGCCTCTGCCCAGTCCACCTTGCGGCGGCGCAGGGCGGCGACGATCTTCCTCTGCTGCTCGCGACCCCAGCGCCTGAGAAAGGGGCGCATGGCCAGCAGCATCTGGGGGCGCGTGCCGGCGTACCGGGCCAGCAGCAGGCGGGCCAGCTCCACCAGCGGAGCGGGGGCGGCGTTGGCGCCAACATTGGCATGGTGACGGGCCTTCGCAGACCCGTCGCTGTCTGGGCTGAGGTAGTCGAGGCGCATTATGGGCCGACCGGCGTGGGTGGCTCGAGCGGGGAGCAGGTCCTTGCGCTTGGCCCTGCGCCTCTCATCCGCCTCGTGACCGAAGAGACGGGTCCAGCCCTTGCGCAGCAGCACCTCGCTGGTGAGCACATCCGGCTGAATCCCCACCGTCTGGATGGACTGGTTGCCCGGGGTCAGGTACTGGGCCACGGTCATCTTCAGGGCCGAGCCGTCCGGGTTGTCGAAGAGCATCTGCACGGTGCCCTTGCCAAAGGTGGTCTCTCCCAGCAAAACGGCCCGCCAGAGGTTCTTGAGGGCACCGGCGACTATCTCGGCAGCGCTGGCAGAGCCGCGGTTGACCAGCACCAGCATCGGCTTTTGGAAGAGGGTCGTGTCCGCCGATGCCTTGCGCACCCTCAGCACCACCTTTCGAGCCGCCTCGGTGATCACGATGTTGCCCTCCGACAGGAACGCGTCGGCCACCATCTCTGCCTGCTGTAGCAGGCCACCGGGGTTATTCCACATGTCCAGGATGAGCCCCTTGACCCCCGCGCCCTTGAGCTTGCGCAGGTGATCCTTCAGCTCGTCGGTGGTGTTGTGGGAGAAGCGGTTGATGCGCAGGTACCCGACCCGACCCGGCAGCACCTTGGAGGAGACGCTCTTGATCTCTATCCGCGACCGAACGATGTCGAAGCGCCGCTCCTCGTGCCAGCCCTCCCGGGCGACCCAGAAGGTCACCAGGGTCCCGGGTTTTCCGCGCAGCCTGGAGACGGCCTCGCGCAGGGGCATGTTCACCGTGGACTCGTCGCCTATCTTGGCGATGTGATCCCCGGCGCGGATGCCCGCCCTGGCGGCGGGGGTGTCGTCGATGGGCGAGATGACCGTGAGCTTTCCGTCCCGGATGGAGATGACGATGCCCACACCCCCAAAAGCCCCCCGCGTGCGGATTCGCATCTCGCCGTAGACCTTGGGGGGCATGAGCACCGAGTGGGGGTCCAGGGTCGAGACAATCCCGTTCACCGCGGCGTACTCCAGCTCTGCCAGCTCCTTGGCGGTGGCCCCACCGCGCCTTGTCACCGCCTCCCGGACAAAGCCCAAGATGGTCTTGAGCTGCACGTAGAGCATGGCCACGGTGGACATGGGGCCGAGGGAGAACTTGCGCGCCTGGGCGCCGACCCGCACGAGCACCGAGCCGGTCTTGGATCCGCCGGTGATACGCAGCTCGGCTCGCTCCGCCTCCACGAACTCCAGTGCCTTGTCGAACATCTTGCCAGGGTGGATGCGGGACGGGGCGACGTACTTCTCGTCGATGGTGGCCAGCGCCGCCGAGAGCACCTTCAAGGGCGCAGCCTTGTCGGCGCCAGGGGAGGGCCGGGCGCCCCTGGTGGCGCCGGAACGGTCCGCGAGCAGCTCGCCCTTGCCGCTCTTGGCGCTCGTGGCTCCTCCGGCGCCGGAAGTCCTCTCCTCCCTGGCGCAGGAGCCAGCCCCAACGGAAAGAAGGAGAGCCATCAGCAGGAGCAGCAGCGGGGCCAATGGTCGATCCACCGCAGGCACCGGGGCCGGCACCTGCATGGGTTGGGACGGATGATGTGTCGAGTCGGGGCTGTTCAATCTCAAGTTTGGTACCGTGTCTGCTTGCGAGGGTGTTTGCATTCGACGAGCTCCGCCAGCCTGCGGCCGCCGCGGGCCAGCAGTATACCACCATCGGTGGGCAGGGCCACAGGGTGCCAGGTCCCTTTGACACCGGGTTTCATCTGGGAGCCGCCTTTGACCTCAGGCTCACTTTGCTGTAGTAACTGCCGGATGAGCGAGGCGCGCTTCTTTCACCTGTTGCAGCCTGCCTGGCTGGGCTTGGCCGGTGGGGTCTTCGTGCTGCTGTTTTTCGTGCGAGCCCCCTACGGGCGCTACACGAGGAGCGGTTGGGGGCCAACCGTTGGCCGCAGGCTGGGCTGGGTGATCATGGAGCTGCCCTCTGCCCTGGGGATGCCGCTGGTGTTTTTCCTCGGCAACCGCCACACAAACGGCCCGGCCCTGGTGTTCCTCCTCTTGTGGGAGGTCCACTACCTGCACCGGACCTTCATCTTCCCCTTTGGCCTGCGGGGCGGGGGCGCCGGTCACACCCTGGCAACAGTGAGCATGGCCATCCTCTTTAACTCCGTGAACGTCTACATCAACGGGCGATGGCTCTTCTCCATGGGCCCCACGCTCGACAGCGGCTGGTTTGGAGACCCTCGCTTCCTGGCAGGGCTGGCGATCTTTGTGGCGGGCTTTGGGATCTGCAAGCACTCCGACGCGATCCTGCGCTCCCTGCGGTCCACAGGAGAGGGGGGCTACAAGATCCCGCGCGGCGGGCTCTTTCGCCATGTCTCCTGCCCCAACTACCTGGGAGAGATCCTCCAGTGGTGTGGCTGGGCGCTGCTCACATGGTCTTTGGCAGGGCTCACCTTTGCCGCCTGGACGGTGGCCAACCTGGCCCCGCGGGCGTGGCACCACCACCGGTGGTACCGCCAGCGGTTCCCAGACTACCCGCCCGACCGCAAGGCGCTCCTGCCCGGCCTGCTGTGAGCCTGCAAGACCTGCCGATGCATACCACGCCCCACACCGGGTCGCGTCCCCGCGCGGGCGTGCGCTTGACAATTGCAGGCGACGTGTCAAAAAGAATCCCATCATGAGAAGGCTCCTGGCGCTGGTCGGTCTGGTCGCGCTGCTGGCTGCTCCCTATGGGGAGCAGGCGCACGGCCACGGTCTGGGCCAGGTCCACCAGGACTG
>JAJRWW010000131.1 GCA_024276595.1 Myxococcota bacterium | reverse complement strand
TGGCTCCAGGGCTGGGCAGGTTTCGGCAGGCGCACCTGCTCGGTTGCCACCGCCGAGAGGCTGCTGTGGCTCAGCCCGGGTCGCGGCTCAGGGGCCACGGCTGGGCCTTGGGGCGAGGGCGGTCCCTCCCCTTGCCCCGGCCCATCTCCTCCACCCCGGGTATCCCCATCACCGGTGACCGGGAGGCGGACCGTGGTCGCCTGGGCAGGCTCGGCCATGGATGCGGAGCTCACAGCCTCCTCCAGGGCGGTCATCAGGGCTGCAACGTCGGCGAACCGCTCCTCGGGCCTTTTCGCCAACGCCCTGGCCATGACGTCGTCGATCTCCCTGGGCAGCTCCGGCCGGAAGTCTCGCGCCGCGGGTGGAGGTGCCTGCATGTGCTGAACCAGCACCTCACCCACGCCCTGGCCCATGAACGGAGGACGCCCCACGAGCATGGTGAAGAGCACGGCTCCAAGGGCATAGATGTCGGCCGCAGGCCCCAGGTCGCCGCTGCCGGCGCATTGCTCCGGGGACATGTAAAGTGGCGTGCCCATGAGCGCGCCCGTGGCCGTGGCCACCAGGGGCTCGGCGCGACCAGCGGCCAGCTTGGCGATGCCGAAGTCCAGCAGCTTCACCTGCAAGCCCCCCTCGGGCCGCGGGCTCAAGAAGATGTTCTCAGGCTTGATGTCCCGGTGCACGATGCCCGCCTCGTGGGTCGCGGAGAGGGCCCCTGCCACTGGTCGGAGGATCTCCAGGCAGGTCTCCAGCGCCAGCGGGCCCTCCTCCTCCAGGTGCTCCTGCAGGGAGCTGCCGTGGAGGTGCTCCATCACGTAGTAGTGGCGCCCGTCGTCCATCTTGCCGATGTCCAGGATCTCCACTATGGCGCTGTGACCCACGTGGCAGGCGGCCATGGCCTCCTGTCGAAAGCGGGCCACCGCATTCTTGCTGAGCGCCGTGTGGGCGTTGAGCACCTTCACCGCCACCTCCCGGCCCAGCTCGGGATGGCGGGCCAGGTAGACCTGGCCCATTCCCCCCTGGCCGATCAGGCTCTCCACCACGTAGTTGCCCACCCTGCAACCCAGCAGGTCGGCCGCGGCTCTCTCTGATGTGCTCCGGGTCAAAGGCGCTCCTCCTGGGGCGGACCGGGGGGCTCAGGCAGCGTAGCGTCCCTTGGGTCGGCGCGCAATGATACGTTTTCAGGCGGCAACTCCTTGCCTGGCCAACGGGCAACTTCTGGCCCATCCCCCCTGATGGTCTCCAGGGGCGCAGCCCCCGCACGAGCGAAACCCAGGCGACATCATGATGTTTTCTGGGTCGTTCCCCAGGCGTGGTCGGCTCTGGCACGGTGCCTGCAGTTGGGTTGGGACGACACGCAAGCCGGCAGGACGGCTAGCTAGTAACCCAGCACAAAGGAGGCCAGAACATGATCGGCGGACTCATCACAATCGCAGGCGGAACCCTCGCATCGTCCGGGTTCATCATCAGCAAGAAGCCCAACGCCAAGGAGCTCATCGACAAGCTAGTGCCCTACACCGGCTGGATCGGCATGGTGATGTTTTTTTGGGGGGTCTGGGAGACCATCGCGGTGGTTCGAAACCTGGCCCTGCTCTCCTCGGCGCCCCTGACCTGGGTGTTTTGGGCCGGCGTGGCCGTGGCCGACCTGCTGGTGGGCTTTCTTCTCGGCTTTTCGATGATCAGCAAGTACGCGCTGAGCAGAAACGAGCTGGCCAAGGAGAAGGGGGCCTTGATCCGCGCCAAGCTCATGTCCATCCAGGTGCCCCTGGGATTTTTGGCCATCATCATGGGCGTGCTTTACCTGCTGGCCTACTTCCGGGTGTTCTAGCCCCGATCTGCCCGGTCCACCCTGCCCGACCCATCTGCCCGGTGTCCGCCCGTCCGAAGGCTATCTCCTGACTATCTCCAGCTTCTTCATGCGATGCGAGAGGGTGCGCACGGGCATGCCCAGCCTGCGCGCCGCCTCGGCCCTGCTCCAGCCCACATCATCCAGAGCGGCGACGATCATCTCTCGCTCGAAGCGGCTGAGGCGGCTCTTGTAGTCCAGTGGGAGCTGCTTCGCGGTGCTCCTGGCAGGGGGCTCCCTGTCCGAGGGAAGGTCGGCCCCGGGCGAGGGGTCGGCGGCAACGGACGCGGGGGCGCTCCCCGCCGAGCCCGGAGCGGCCCCCTCTCGGACTCGCTCGGGCAGGTCATCCACGCCGATCAGGTCGTCTCTGGCGATGACCACCGCCCGGTGGATGGCGTTCCTCAGCTCGCGCACGTTGCCCGGCCACCCGTAGCGGTGGAGCATGGCCATGGCTTCGGGCCGAATGCCCACGATGGGCGAGCGGGCTGCCGCGCGCGCCTGTCTCAGGAAGCGCTCGGCGAGGGGCCCTATGTCCTCGGGCCGCTCCGCCAAGGGGGGGACTCGCAAGAGCAGGACGTTCAGCCGGTAAAACAGGTCCCATCGGAAGGCAGACTCGCGGCACATCTGCTCCAGGTCCCGGTGGGTGGCGGCCAGGATCCGCACGTCCACGGATATCTCCCTCCCAGAGCCAACCCGGCGGATGGTCTGGGTCTCGAGGGCTCGCAGCAGGGCCGCCTGGGCCGCCGGGGAGAGCTCCCCGATCTCGTCCAGCAGCAAGGTTCCGCCGTTGGCCTCCTCGAACAGCCCCTGGCTCCGCTGGGAGGCCCCCGTGAAGGCGCCCTTCTCGTGCCCAAAGAGCACACTCTCCACCAGGCTCTGCGGGATGGCCCCGCAGTTTACACAGGCCATGGGCCCGGCAGCTCGGTCGCTCCGCTCGTGCAGGGCCCGGGCCACGACCTCCTTTCCAGAGCCAGTGTCCCCCACCAGCAAGACTGGCAGAGATGAGCCGGCCACCCGGTCCACTGTCTCGAAGACCCTCCGCATGGCTGGGCTGCGCGCCACCGGGCCGTCCGGGTCTCCCTCCTCTGGGCCGTCCTCGGCGTGGACGACTCGCACCGGCTCCGAGCTGGTGGTCCGGCGCAGCCCGTCGAGGCAGGTGGAGAGCAGCTTTTCGGCGGAGGTCCCCGCGTTGGGGAAGCTGGCAACGGCGCAGCGCAGGTGCGCGCCGGTCTGGCCACCGGCCCTGAGGGCGTCGGCCAGCTCCAGGCCACGGTTGGCGTCGGACTCTGCCAGCAGCACCTCCAGGATGGTGGGGCCGTAGCGCGCCATGTGGTCCACGGGCCGCAAGTGGCTCAGCACCGTGGGGGCGTGCAGGGCTGCGAGGGTGGATGCGCCGCTCCCCTCGGCCGCCAGCATAAGCAAGGTCGCTCCCCTGCCGAAGGTGCGCGCCCTCAGCACCTCCTGCTCCAGCAGCCAACGGAAGCGCTCGTGGCTCTCCACGTCCTCCCCGCCGTGGGGCTCGCGCAGGTGCAGGGAGACCGTGACCGAGCCCATGGAGACCTCTGCGCCCGGCTCCAGGCGTGCCCTGCCAATGCGCTTCGAGCCCAGGATAGTGCCGTTCGTGGAGCTCAGATCCTGCACCCACACCTGGCCCGAGATGAGCTCGAAGGCCGCGTGGCGCCTGGAGAGGGAATCGTCAGACACGCACAGGGTGGCCTCCGGATCCCTCCCCACCACAACCCGCTGGCCCTCCTCGAGGGACATGGCCTGCACCCCGTCGGGGTGGAAGACCAGCAGGGATGCGTGCGTCCGGCTGCCCGGGTGGCTCCGCGGACCCTGGTTGGCCTCAGGGTGGCTCTGGGGCACTGTCGCCCGAAGTCTTTCGTCCGCGTCGCGGGTCACAGTGCATACAATATACACCATCCCAGCCATGGCGGCTTGCCTTGGG
>JAJRWW010000130.1 GCA_024276595.1 Myxococcota bacterium | reverse complement strand
CAGGAGACATCCCATGGAGCAAACAGCATCCCCATCTGCCACCCAGAGGGCCACCAGAGGAGCGGGGCTCGCTCCACGCCGGGAGCCACGAGAGGCTGCGCTCGGCAAGGACCAGCGCCAGAGCTCCTTCTCAGTCGTCGAGCAGCCTCCCGTGGAAGGGATCGCCCTCGCCGTCGGCCCCCTGCGGCCAGGTGGCCTCGCCTTCCCCCGGAGCTTCTCTCGGCCAGCCAGCGGGTCTGGAGCCAACGCCCCGGTCACCTCGGCCCCGCTCTCGGACCTGGGCGTGGAGACCTTTCGTCTCAGGCGCTCAAAGGGCTCCAACGAGGTGCGCCTGCGCCTCGGCCACGATGGCGAGCTGGTGGATGCACGGCTTCGGGAGACCTCCCGGGGAGTGGAGATCCTCCTGAGCTACACCGCGCACCAGGAGCCAATGCTCCAGCGGGTAGCCGAGGGCCTCCAGGTGCAAAGGTCCCATCTCCGCTTCGAGCTGGACACGGTGGAGGTGGACCGGGGCGGGCCAGGCACATCTTTGGCCGACAACCGTCGAGACGGACGACGGGACCAGGGTCGAGGGCAGGAGCAAGGACCTGTGCCTCCCGCGGGGAGCGTGTGCACAAGGCACCGGCCAGCGGGCCTGGGGAGCCCAGCACCGGCCACAAGTCTCCACAGCGCCGGGGCGCCCGCCGGGGCGCCCACTCGGGCACGCTCCCAGGGCATGGCCACCTACCAGCGCTGAGGCCCACAAGAGAGCCAAGCCCGAGCATGTGAGCCCACCCCTGCTCAAGGCAGAAGGATGCTCAGATGCCCCCGACACTGGACAAAAGCCCGTGAAAAGTGAAACCAACCGGTGCTATGCTGGTGCTCGCCACCGCATCGAGGAGCCCATGTCACCCGAGTGCATCGGCCAGCCGACCGCCGAGACATCCGACCCATGGCTGGAGGCCTTCATTCAGGCAACCGCCGCCGGTCCATGGCCCACCCTGGTGAAGCTGCTTCGGGTTGCCCCGAGGATTGAGCAGATCCACTGGGGAAGCCGCCCTGCGGCCTTCTCCACCCTCCCCCAGGAAGCCAACGAGGCCCTCTCCCGGGCAAACCTCGCCCAGGCGCCCGCCTCTCAGGTGGAACGATCCCACGCGCACAGAGTCGGCATCGTGAATGACCAGCCTGGAGTGGGTGATCTGCTCCTGCTCCTCTCCCACGCAGGCGCCAACACCGCGAGCATTACCACTGCGGGCGCTGGGGACCTCGTCCTGGTGCTGGTTCGGGGGCCTCTCGCCCGCGGCCTGCTGGGCCTCGTGCTCGTCCACGGGCCCGCCCACCTCGCGCCCCTCACCCCGGGGGAGGCGGGGCTGTTGGCAGGCCTTGCCGAGGGAGCTCTGGCAGACATGGAGCTCCGCGCCTTCGCCATCCAGGACGTGGCAGTGATGCGGGACCACGGGGTCTCCCTGGAGCCACCCCCAGGGGCCAGATGCCTGACTCTCCTGGTGAGCTGTGGCGACGCCGCCGGGGAGCTGGTCATGTGGCTGGGCTCCACCTTGCAGGAGCGCCTGGACCTGGCCGCAAGGAGCTGGGTCCCCTCCCCGGGGCAGCCTGGCGGAGACATCCCCATGCTGGCGGACCTGCTCCTCGCTCGTGCCCCGATCCCCTCTGCCCAGCTCTCGGCTCTCCAGGTCGGTGACGCCCTGCTGTTTCCCGCCCCCGCCGTGGAGCTCCCACCCCCCGAGGAGGGCTGGCCCATTGTGCTGCAGGTGGCAGGGCTCAGCTTCGACGCCCGGGTGGCTCGCACAGAGACCGGGCGCGCGGTGGAGATCCTCTCAGAGGGCCGCAGAGCCCGCCGCCCGCCGCCCAGAGCCCCTGCTCATGACGGGCCACAGCACACCAGCACCCGAGCCTCCATGCCACCTGCGAGCCCGACCGCGTCCCCTCTCTCCTCCCCTGCCGGCGGGGACGACCCCACTCGATCCGTTCTACCTGCCACGACCAACCCGGCCTTTCCCGCCCCCGCCCCGCCCCCTTCGCCACCACCTGGCCACAGGACGCCGGGCCGGGATCTCCCGCCGGCCAAGGCCGGCACGCCCCCCGCGCCCTCGCCGTCCGACCCTGGCCAGGCCCCCACGGCTGCGGGCCCTACTTCCGCCACAACCTCGGTCTGGGTCACGGCCGAGCTGGGTCGTGTGACCCTTGCCGCCAGCGCCGTGTCCGCGCTGGCGCCTGGAGTGATAATCGCCCTCGACAAGCCGGTGGGGCAGGTGATGCGCCTGTACGCAGACGGACTCCCGTTGGGCTCAGGAGAGCTCCTGTAGGTGAACGGCTCCCTGGCGGTCCGTCTGACAGAGCTCGGGGTCTGGGCCTCGGCTTCGGCCTCGGTCCTGCCGTGATGCCGCGCTGGCCACGCTGGAGGAACCTCACGCCACGCCACCAGCTCTTCGAGCAGAGCTCGATCCACGGCCCCACGGGCAGGGCATCTTGACCACGTTGGACTACACTGCGATTATCTACTCCACCACGCCAGCTCGACCACGGTACGTTGACCCAAGGGCCCTGGCGAGCTGAGCGCGGCCGTCAAGGCGCATCCGTTCGAGCCAGGCAGGAGACGCTGTCCAGATGGAAGGCAAGAGACCACTCAGAACTCAGTTCGCCATGAAGGCCCTGGACATGAGCGAAATGTTCCAGGTGACCTTCGGCGACCTGAGCCTGCCCGGCACCCCTCCCCGCCGGGTGGAGCTGACCGCTCCAGACGGTTTCTCCACCGCCGGGGGCGCGCAGGCGCTGCAGTCCATCACCCTGGTGCCAGATGATCCCAGCGCCGGGACGCTAGTGGCCGGCACCGTAAACGGCGCTGCCAACACCGCTGAGCTGCGCGGCTTCCCCTACCTGGAGGCCACGCACAAGATGCGCTTCCACGGACGCAAGCTGGACATCCCGGCGAGCTCATACCAGCAGCTCCTGGAGAAGGTCAGGACCTTCCTCGAAGGACACGGCTTCTCCGTGACGGTGGTGAACCAGCTCCCCGACGCTGCCCGCCGACACTACGACGCGAACCGACCGCGGCCCGGCACAGGAGCCACCTTCTGGGTGCTGCTCGCCTTCATGGGTCTGGCGGTTGCCGGGCTGGCAGCCTACCTGCTGTTGACCAAATGACGTCCCTGTGCGCGGTCGCTGGTGGAGCCCGGAGCGCCATCACCTGCCGGTCAGCCGCGGCGCTGCGTTGCTCGCTTGCCGTCCTCACGGCTCTCGCTGCTGCTTTCGCTGCTGCTTTCGCCCTCGCAGCCGCCAGCGGCTGTGGAGGCCACAGGGAGGAGCAGCCGCCCGCGGACGAGCAGCAGCACCATGTGGGCCATTCCCACGTCCCTGCCACCACCGCGTCGAGGCCCACCACCTTCGATCTGTGGTACCAGGTCCACCTGGACGGCCAGCCCGTGGGCTATCGCCACGTCGAGATGACCCACGACACGAGGGGCCCCGGAGCCCAGAGGGGCGCTGGCGCCAGGATCCTGGTTTTCAGAAGCGAGCAGCGAATACCTGGCCTCGCCAGGGGCTCCGTGCCGGCTCCCACCTCACGCTACTCCGAGCGCTGCGACACCCACGGCCGGCTGTACCAGATGACAGCGGAGGTGACGACGGCCACTGGTGTCCACACAAAGCGCTTCCAGGTCCATGGCGATCGGGTCACCGTGACCCTGCTCCCCTCCGGCTCCACGCACGAGATATCCGTAAAGGCCGGTGCCCCCCTCACCGGCATGTGCGGCATGTACCTGGCGCTGCTAAGTGGAGCCAAGCTCTGGTCGATGCGCACCCTGGATCCCCGCACCGAGAGCCTGGTAACTGGTCGCCTCGCACGTCGCCCGGGCTCCTCCGACGCCTTCATCTACACGGAGTCGAGCCGCCCTCGGGTGCGCACGCTCCTGCTTGTCGGCCCCCAACGACTGCCCCTTCGCCAGACGGTCCACGGGATGGGCGCCCTCCTCGAGCTCTCCATCTCCTCCAGAGCGGATGCCCTGCGCCTGGTGAGCCCACAACCGAGCCATCCCTCTCCTGAGCGCGGGTCGAGGATCCCCGGGGGTCTCGCGGTGAACCTGGGCGCCAGGATCCCGGAGCCCCTCCAGGCCCGCCGGATCCGCATCGCGCTCATGCCGTCTCGCGCTCTGCCCCAGGAGGTGCTCGCAGAGCTGGGCAGGGGCAACCAGCGAACGCTCCCTTCGAGCGACCCAGCCCTCGTCCTGGTGGACGTCCGCGGAGCGGGCGCGCTCTCCCCGCAGGTCGCCGCCACCCCCTATCCGCTGCCCCAAAGGGTGCTGGAGGAGCTCAAGCCATACACCTCCGGCTCGCGCCCGGCTCTCGCCGCCCGAGACCCCAGGCGAGCGCAAGTGGCGGCGCTGCTCGAGGGCGAGACATCGGCGCTGAGAGGTGCTCTGCGCCTCACCTCCTGGGCGTCCATCGCCCGCACACACGGCTTCGCGGACCGCGCATCCCTGCTGGTCGCTGCTCTGCGCTCGGCTCGCATCCCCGCGCGCCTGGTGCTCGGCTTCCTCTTCGTGGGCTCGGTGATGACCGAGCACAGGTGGGTCGAAGCTCACCTGAGCCGCTGGGTCCCCCTGGACCCCGAGACGGGCGGCTCTGCCACCTCCAGCCACCTGCGCCTGGCCGTGTCCCAGGCAGCCGACCTCCGCCAGAGGCCGGACGCGGCATGGCGCCGCTTGCAGCCCTCCCTGCGGGGCCTGCGCGCAAGGCTGGTGGAGGCGGTCCTGGCCTCCGGCTTCCGGTTCGTGCCCGGTGCCCAAGGCAACACGCAGGAGGTGGGCAATGTTCTCTACCATCGTGTCTGGAACATGGTCGTGCGCCGCCCGCCCTCTGCCCGTTTCCTCGTGGGTGGCGCCAGGGACTCCTTCGACCTCGCGGTCATCTCCATCCACGCCAACACTCTTGTCCGGCTGCAGCTACAAATCTACGCCGCCTCCCCGGAGGGGCTGGACGACCGGACCTTCCTGGCCATGGGCTACAGGCCCCAAAAGATCGGCCAGACCAGCTACCTGGTAAAGACCCAGGGAGCCACCCATCCATCCAACGACCCCACAGCCACTCCTCCACAGCCCCGGCAGGCACAGCTCCGGCAGGCACAGCCCAGGCGAGCACAGCCCAGGCAGACACAGCCCCGGCGAGCACAGCCCCGCCGAGCGCAACCCAGGCGAGCGCAGCCCAGGCGAGCAGGCATCTCCCAGAGGACATCCATGAAAAGAACCTATGTTCAGATGTCCTGCTCAGACAGCCCATGGGGAGCGCGCCTCGTGCGCTGGACCTTGACTGCCAGGCCTCTCAGAGCTCCCGAGACCGCCGCTCAGGTCGCCGGCCAGATCGCGACGCTGGAGAAGAAGACCCTCGGTACCTTCCATATGAAGGGCCACCCCGCCAGCGCCAGGGGTTGCACAAAAAAAAGCCGCTCCTTTCGCAAGCAACCCAGGAGCCCCACCCGCCCCAAATCTGAGCCGTGATCCAGGCTCTGACTCAAAAGCCACCCACGTCTCATTTCAACT
>JAJRWW010000129.1 GCA_024276595.1 Myxococcota bacterium | reverse complement strand
CCCGGGTAGGCGACCGCCAGCCTGTGACCATCGCTTCATTGTTCTTGGGCCCCCTGGTCGGGCCAGCTCAGAAGGCTCCACCCACAGCGTCCATGAGGCGCTGTGCCAGGGCCAGCGCTCCCGTGAAGCCCAGCTCGGGCAGAGGGTAGACAAAGTGCTTGTGCGAGGAGGGGAAGCCGATCTCCACCGTGGGGAGGGTGGTCCAGGCGGTGCCTGCCAGGCTGAGGTCTGGTCGCACCACCAGGTCCAGCGCGACCTTCTCACCACTGGAGCCAGCGAGCGTCCGAAGCTCCCTCAGGCTGGGAGACTCCACCACACGGGTCCAGGGGTCCAGCTCCCCTCCCGCGGCATCCAACTGGGCGAGCAGCTCGACTCTCCCGCCCAGGCTCCTGTCGAGGAGCACCAGCAGAGCCACCTCCATGCCCAGCTCCTGGGCCAGCAGGAGCCACCCGGCGGCCAGGGGTGTGTCGGCACAGATGGCCACCCGGCGTCCCTCCAGCCTTCGGCGGGCCAGCTCCAGCCGCGGCGCCAGGCGGCGCTCCCTTCCTTCCAGGAGCCTCTTCACCCGCGAAGAGCCTACCCCCAGGGCGGCTCCCACCCGCCTGAGCCACTGGCCGGTTGCCCTGACCCCAATGGGCAGGCCTGCCGCACACACCGCCCGGGAGCTCGTCTCCTCCAGCTCCCGCACGGTCATGCCAGCGTAGGGTAGCCGCAGCAGCAGACGGGCAGCGTGGGCACGGGCCAGAGCCTCAGTGCCCTCTCCGGAGAGGAAGGTGGGCCCCATCCTGGCCCCGAGCCCCTCCAGGAGCCGCCGAAGCTCTGCGAGGTTGGCGGCATGCTCCTGCTCATATCGGTGCATGAAATAGCCCACGGGCGAGACCACCATCTCGTCCGCGGGGGGCTCACTCCAGCTCACCCGGTCTACAAAGGCGCGAACCACCGCACCGAAGCCTTGGTAAAGATCCGCTGCGGTGGCCATCTCCGGCAAGAACAGAACCGGCACCCCCAGCCTCTCCTCCAGATTGGCGGCCGCCGCCGCCAGGTCCGTGGAGGTGAGCTCCACCGCCGCCGAGGCAGTTATCACGAGCGATCCGGCCTTGCGCCGTCGCCAGAGCTCTGTGGCAGAGACCTCGAGCTGCCGGGCCACGTCCCTTATGAGGTCCTCGTCTTTGAGCTCTGTCCAGCCCACCTGTGTGTGAGCCTCACGGGCGAGATCGTGCTCCACGAGCTGCCGCTGGGTCTTGCCCTTGCAGCCCACACCGGTGTGAAGCACGTGCAGAGCGTCGTCGATGGCATGCACCCCCAAAAAGACCCCAAACAGGCCCGTGTGCCCCAGCGCAGACAACGAGAATCCATGAAGGCGGCTCACTGGTTACCTCCGAATGCGGTCCAGGCTCGCCAGGATCGTACGGATGTTCCTCTCCACGGAGCCGTAGCCGGGCATGAGCGCTCCCTGGTCCAAGAAGCCAACCCCGGCTCGTGCTGCCAGAGCTCGCAGATGATCCGACGCATAGACCAGCTCCACTCCCTGCTCCAGGCACAGGTCGGAGAAGAACACGGTGTCCGAGAACACAGCTACCGGGGCGTCACAGCCCATTGCCGCGAGGGTCTCCCTCACCGCCGCCAGCCGGTCGGGGTGGTCATCCCCCTGGACCAGGAGCACGGTCTCCAGGTCCAGCTCCTCGAAGGCGGCGAGATCCGTCAGACCCCCCATGGCGAGGGTCCGAGGGTCCATGTTCTTCTTGGAGCCAATGTTGTATCCCAGCCGCCTTCCCGCCAGCGACTCCCGAGCCAGCGACATGGAAGACAAGGCCGCGCTCCTGGCCTCCGAGAGCGCCCCGCCTGGAGCCGCCGCCACCCCCAGGGCCTCGGTCACCTGAGCGAAGAACCGGTCGGTGCCTGCCAGGCCCACGGGCCAGGCCACCTCCACGGTGTCGATCCCTCGCCCGGAGCAGCTCTTGCCCAGATCGTGAAAGAGGCGCCGGTCCAGCACCAGGTTGTGACGAGCCCTGCCCAGGCTCTGCCACTCGGCCACGTCTGCGCCGGGAGTCAGCACCCCGTTCACGGTGATCCCGAGCTCGGCTAGCTGGGCGCGCACCTCTGCCCCCGGGTCGAACCCCAGCAGGTTGACCCAGAGCTCTCGTGGCTCTTGGGGCGGAGCCGACTCCATCATCAGGAGCCCGAAGCGATCCAGCAGCTCAGCCTGGGTCAGCAAGCGCATTCCCGCACCCGAGATGTGCGTCAGCACCACCCCCCGCGTCGCGCCCAGCTTTGAGGCCACAGCTTCCACCACGCGCTCCACCTCGTCGCCCACCAGAGCGCTCAAGCAGGTGCCGAGCACGAAGATCACCCCAGGAGACTCCTCCTCCACGAGCGCCTCCAGGCAGCTTCTCAGCACTGGCAGGCTGCGACCAGCCATGGCCTCCTCTGGCGAGATCCCGCTGCAGAAGAAGCGCTCCGCCCCCGGATGGTCCATCCCCTGCAGCAGCACGTTGGCGCAGTCGGCATCCCCGTGGATCACCACCGCAAAATCCCCACTCGTCCGCTGCAAGAGCGTGGCCATGCCCTCCAGGGTGCACACGACCTGGTCCAGCCTCGCCTCCCGCCTGGCGCGACGCCCCGGGTCCAGAGAGCCCCCGGGCTCTGCCTCCACGAAACAACGCCCTGATTCGTTACGCTCACTCATTGCGACGTCCGGCACGGCACAGAAAAGGTACGCTGGGCTCCTCTGCTCCCAAGCTGGCTCACCTTATCACACGGCGTGCAACAGAAGCTGGCTTCGAACGCAGAGGTCTCAGAGCTTGAGAGTGCCTGTTGCCACCAGCGCGGCCGCAACTGCTGCCAGGCCCGCTGCAAGCAGGAGCACCCACACCAGGCTGGGGATGGACCGGGTGCCCTTGGGTTGGGGCGAAGGCTGCCGGTGGGCTGCCAGACCCAGGGCCGACTCGTTCGTCTTGGAGGAGGTGGGGAGCTTTGTGCTCACCGACTGCTCGGAGATGGCCGCCAGCGCGGGAGAGGAGATGTCGAGCCCCGCCGGGGAGTCGTCTCCATCAGGGGACGGGGGACGGTCGGTTATCACCTCGGGGTTGCCCAGCTCTGCCGCGGCGCCCTCGTCCAGGTCGCTCGCCCAGCCCCGGGGGTCAATGAAGTCGCCAGGATCCAGGACGCTGATCTCGTCGAGGGAGAGGGGCTTTGCACCCATCTCCAGCGGATCCTCCACGTCGTCGAGGGAGGTGAACTTGAGGATCTCCTCCTGGATCAGGGCGTCGATGATCGTGGTGGGACGCTTGGGAGCGGCAGGTCGTGCGGTCTTCTGCTCCTCCACGGTGAAGCTCACCATGCGGGAGATGTCGCCCCGCGATACGGAGACGCCCCGGCTGAAGAGCTGCCTTGTGAGGTCCTCCGAGAGATCGGACGCGTGCTGGTATCGCTCCGAGGGATCCCGAGCCAGCGCTCTGGTGATGATGGTCTCCATCTCCGGGGGGACCTGAGGGTTGATACTGGAAATGGGCGGCACCTCCGCCTTCCTCACCAGCTCCACCGTGTGATAGTCGTTCTCGCCGTAGAAGAGGCGCT
>JAJRWW010000128.1 GCA_024276595.1 Myxococcota bacterium | reverse complement strand
TTCACCCGGCTCAAGCACAAGGACCTGGCCCCCTACACCGAGTACGTCAAGGCCAGGGGGATGCGCTGGCCGGTCGTCAAGCAGGCGGACGGCACCTGGCGCGAGACACGCTGGCGCTTTGCCGAGCTCGATGACCCCTACGTGAAGAAGGGCCGCAAGATCCAGTTCTATCACTCCAAGACCAAAAACGACCGCGCCCAGCTCTGGGTCAGACCTTACGAGAACCCTCCGGAGATGCCAGACGCCAGGTACCCCCTGTGGCTGTGCACCGGCCGCGTCATCGAGCACTGGCACACGGCCACCATGACCGGTCGCGTGCCGACCCTGGCACGCGCCATGCCTTCCTCCTACGTGGAGATAAGCGCCACAGACGCCCAGCGGTACGGCATCTCCAACGGCGACAGGGTGCTGCTGGAGTCTCGACGGGGGCGCATGGAGACCAGGGCCTGGATCGATGGTCGCGGTGAGCCTCCACCGGGTTCGCTCTTTGTACCTTTCTTCGACGAAAAGAGGCTCGTCAACCTGGTGACCCTGCACCTGTTCGACCCCATCTCCAAGCAGCCGGACTACAAGAAATGCGCCGTCTCCATCCGGCGCCTGGGGCCGGGATGAGGTCTAGCCATGCCATCTGACCCCCAGGCCAAGCTGCCCCAGCGCGTGCTCACGGTCATCTTCGCGGTCGCGGTGGGGATCGCCATGGTGGGCTTTGTGGCCGGCACGAGGCCGGCCAGAAGGCTGACCAGGTCCAGCCCCGAGCGGGCCGCCAGGCCCCCCGCGGGCCAGGCCAGGAGCTACTCGGAGCTCCGCTCGGTTCGCCTGGGCAGAGCGCGACCCGAGGAACTCGTTGGCCTGGAGAAGGCCGTGCCAAGGGCGATTCCCCAAAAGGCCCCCACCGCCGCCCAGCGAAAGGCAGCGGTGGACGCCCGGAGCCGCCGGCGTGCCTTCGACGGGGCGCCTCCGGTGATCCCCCACGGCATCACCCAAAAAAGCTCTGCCTCCTGCCTCACCTGCCATCGCAAGGGCGCGGTCGTCAACAACAAGGTCGCGCCTGCCCTCCCGCATCCGCCCTACACGAGCTGCACCCAGTGCCACGTGCCGAGCCAGGGGATAGGGAAGAACAACATGCCCAGGGCGGGCAACTCCTTCGTGGGGCTCAGATCCTCTGGCAAGGGCAGGCGGGACTCCCTGGGAGCCCCGCCCTCCATCCCGCACTCCACCTGGATGCGCTCCAACTGCCTCGCCTGTCACGGCCCGGCCGGCAAGCCCGGCCTGCGCACGCCGCACCCGCAGCGAAAGAGCTGCGAGCAGTGCCACGCCCCGGACCAGCGCCGGCAGCCCACCGAGGGGGTGCCACGTTGAGACGAGCCGCGTCCCCAGGTGAGCCATGACCACAAAGCGTGACAAGCACTCCGTGCCCCTCAGCCCCATCCCCGCAATCCTGGCCTTGCTGGAGTGGGGTCTGGCGGCGCATCGTTCCATCACTCGCACGCGATGGCTCGTGCCGATGATTGGGGTCACCGGCCTCCTGGTGGGCCTCGGGCTGGTTGCCTTTCGGACCAGCAACGCCGCGAGCTATCTCTCCAACGATCCCAGGGCCTGCATCAACTGTCACGTGATGATCCCCTACTACGCATCCTGGGAGCGCAGCAGCCACCGGAAGGTGGCCACCTGCGCCGACTGCCACGTGCCCCACGACAACAAGCTGAGAAAGCTCTGGTTCAAGGCCACCGACGGTCTGAGGCACGCGACGGTGTTCACCCGGGGCACCTACTCCCAGACCCTGCGCCTGAACCCCAAGGCTGTCCCCGTGGTGCAGAGAAACTGCGTGCGCTGCCACAGCCACCAGGTGATGAGCACCAAGATGGGGCGCTCCCAGTACGAGCGCAGGTGCTGGGACTGCCACAGGGAGGTCCCCCACGGACGCACCCAGTCGCTCTCCAGCTCACCGCACGTGCGCCGCCCCATCCTGCCCACCGCCGGAATCCCAAGACGCCAGGGCCGCCCCTCGGGGGCGCCCCGCAAGGTATATCGAAAGGAAGCACCATGAGCGACTCGGAAAAGAAGTACCCGGGGGGTGTGGTCCCCAAGCTCGAGATGACCTGGAGGGACTGGCTGCCGTGGGTCGTCTTCGGAGGCTCCCTGGTGGCCACCTCCCTGCTCGGGATGCTCATCGTCTCGATCATGGAGCGTCGATGGGAGTCCAAGCAGCCCTACCTGGTGGTCAAGCCCGTGGCCGAATGGGAGTTCAGAAACAAGGTCTGGGGCGACAACTACCCGCGGGAGTATGAAACCTTCAGAAAGACCGCCACCAAGGGCACCAGGACCAAGTTCGGCGGGTCCTACCTGCGGGACTACCTGAACGATGATCCGCGCCAGGTGATCCTCTTCGCCGGCTACGGCTTCAGCAAGGACTTCAAGCAGGCCCGCGGTCACATGTACGCCGTGAAGGACATCAAGGAAACCGGACGAACCACCAAGCCCAACGGCCAGGACACGGGGATGCCTGCCACCTGCTGGACCTGCAAGAGCCCCCAGGTGCCGGTGCTCATGAACCAGATGGGCATCGCGGGCTTTTACAACGGCAAGTGGAAGGACCTCAAGGACAAGATCCATGAGCCCATCGGCTGCCTGGACTGTCACGACCCCAAGACAATGAACCTCCGGATCTCCAGACCCGCCCTGAGGGAGGCCTTCGCCCGCCAGGGCAGGGACATCGACAAGGCCAGCCACCAGGAGATGCGCTCCTTGGTGTGCGCCCAGTGCCACGTGGAGTACTACTTCGGCAACAACCCGGGTCCCAGGACCGACGGCCAGACCTTTGGAGCCAAGGGCAAGTACCTGGTCTTCCCATGGGATGAGGGCTTCTCGGCGGAGAGCTTCGAAAAATACTATGGCAAGCGCCCCTCCTTTTACGACTGGAAGCACCCCATCAGCGGCACCCGGATGATCAAGATGCAGCACCCCGACTGGGAGGTGTACCGGACAGGGATCCACGCCTTCCGGGGCGTGAGCTGCGCCGACTGCCACATGCCCTACCGCACCGAAGGGGGCGTGAAGTTCACGAACCACCACATCCAGAGCCCACTGCTGGACATCGCCTCCTCCTGCGGCGTCTGCCACCGATACGGCGAGCAAAGTATCAAGTCCCGCGTCTACGCCATGCAGACCAAGCACTTCAAGCTGCGCCTGGAGGCCGAGGACGCCCTCGTGCACGCCCACTTCGACGTGGCAGCCTGCATGGAGGCCGGCGCCACCGAGGCGGAGCTGCGGCCCCTGAGGGACCTGCTGTGGCGAGCCCAGATGCGCTGGGACTACGTGTCGGCCAACAACGGCATGGGCTTCCACAGTCCCCAGGAATGCGTCAGGGTGCTGGGCATGGCCATCAACGGCGCCCAGCGGGTACGGATCATGGCCACGCGCCTGCTGGCTCGAAGGGGCTACACCCGCCCGGTGCGCTACCCGGACATCAGCGACCGCAAGAAGGCCTTCGCCATCGCGAGCGCCTTTGTCGCCGCCCGAAGGAGCAGCGCCATGAAGCCACCGAGCCTCCTGGCGGGGCCACCCCAGCCCGCCCCCTCACCGGCTCCGGCCCTGGCCCCGGCTTCGCCTCCAGCCCCGGCTTCGGCCCCGAGCCCGACCATGGCTCCGGTCCCGGCCACCGCCCCGCCAGCCCGCGCCTCGCAGCGACCCCCGGCCGCGACCGAGGCCCAGGCCCCACCGCGCGCCCAGGGTGCTCCCGCGCCAGCCATGGCAAGAGCGCCCCGGCCAACCCCCCGCCCTGCACGCCCAGCTCCGCGCCCCTGACTCGACCCTCCCACGCCCGCCTCCTCCTCTCTCAGCCGCCACCCTGAGATCCCTGCTCACCCAAAGATGACCCAAGATGTTGTACGTCCTCCGGATCTTTAGCATAATCAAATGGTCCTCAGGCTGTTACACCCAGGCTGGCCGCCCAGGCGGCCGCCGTTGCCCAAGGAGCCGCCCTTGCGCACCCTCTCGATCCGCCCGCATGTGCTCCTTCCCGTTGCCATCCTGCTCTCGGTGGTGAGCTGGCTGGGCGGCTGCCCCAATGGCGCCGGAGACGACACCTGCCAGACCGAGCCCCCGGACACCAACCTGGACGGTGGCCTGGTCTGTGGCCAACCTTTTGATCTCAACGGCCCGGGCGGCGAGCCCGGGGTCTTTGGGGTGAAGGTGGTGGAGTACGTGCATGTTAACGCCGCCGGCATCGTTGAGACGGACACCATCTCGACGCTGCTGGTCATCGCCTACGTGGACTTCCACCCCGAGACCCTGGACGCGGACGTGGGCATCCAGCTCTGCCAGATTCAGATCCCCAAGGTGGAGATCCCCGGCCAGCCCCTGCCCACCACCTTCCGCACCCTGCCGGCCATGCTGCCCAACATCAACCGGGTGCAGATCCGCGCCTGGATGTCCGGCACCAACACCTGCGACTCCTTCGAGTCGGAGAAGGCCATCACGGTCATCGGCGCCTGCCTGGAGGACGATCTCGATGACTGGCTAGTCACGGACCCCACCAGGCAGTGCTCGGGGCAGTTCACCAACTCCAACAAAAAGACCTACTGCGAGGGCAAGTCCGACTGCATGTTCGACCTGGACGAGGACGGCCTCCCTGGCACCACCCTGGAGGCCGAGAACATCCCCGGGCTGGACGTGGAGCTGGTGTACGGAACCATGCGGAGCTGGATCTCCATGGAGGGCATTGTGGCCAACTCGGACCTGATCCTGGGCGTCGCCCACTGGAGCCTGGAGGTGGCCATGGCAGGGTGCCAGCTCTACCCCATCGGCGGAGGGGCCATCAGGGAGTGCAACCCGGACGAGGTGGACATCGTCTCCCAGATAAACCCGGACCTGACCGAGACCCCGGGCCAGGAGTCCACCTTCCTGGCAAAGCGTATCCGGGAGGACATGGACTGCTTCGAGCTCATCGACCGGGAGCTGGAGATCTTCGGCCGCTGATCTTTTTCGAATCTGTGGCCACCTGGTCGGGAGTCCAACAGGCAGCAACCCAGGAAATGGAGCCTGCCATGAGACCGACCAGCATTCCCCCTCTCTCCCTCTGCGCCGCCGTGGCGCTCACAGTTATTGCGACATCCTCGCCGGCCCTGTCGGCGCCCACAGGGGCCCGGCCCTCGGCCAAGGCGGCGCCCCGAGCCTCCGCCGGGCAGCCCGACAAACCGACGCCGCCCGGCTCGCCTGCTCCCACAGCGCCCCTGGAAGGGCCTGCCGCCGCCAGCGCGGCTCCGGCGACGGCCCCATCCAAGGCCCCGCAGACGCCAGCCCTCGGCGCCCCGGCAAGACCTGAGGAGCCCCGCGAGAAGAGCTACAACCACATCAACCATCCTCTCACCTCCATCGTGGTGCCCATCGCCTTCTTCTTGACCATCATCCTGCTGGCAGGGACCATCCAGTACATGGGCTTTCGCAAGGAGCAGGGCAAGCAGCAGACCCTGCGGCTCATGGTGGAGAAAGGGGTGCAGATCCCCGTGGAGCTCATCAGCCCACAAAAGCGCAGGGGATCGGACCTGCGGAGGGGCCTGGTGCTCATTGGCACCGGCCTGGGCATCAGCCTCTTCCTGCTCCTGACAGAGGCCAGGAGCTCCGGCGCCTTTGGGCTGGGGCTCATCCCGGCGCTCATCGGCGCCGGGTACCTGCTGGCCCACAAGCTGGAGCCCCCCCGGCCAGACGACAGTGATCGTGCCGGCTTTACAGGCGGAGCTGGCAGCAACCCGCGCAGCAGCGCCCGCGACGACCAGGATAACTCCGAGCCTGGCGCTGGCATCAGCCCCGGGCTCGACGCCGATGAGATGAGCTGAGGGCGCCCGCCATTGCAAGCCATGTCCCCCACCGACGCCGATCTGGTCCTCCGGGTGCTGGAGGCAGATGACCGCCACGCCTTCTCCACCCTCGTGAGGCGACACCAGTCCGCTGTCCGCGGGCTGCTCAGGCGCCTCACCTGCGGTGACGAGGCCCTCGCCGATGACCTCGCCCAGGAGACCTTTCTGCGCGCCTACCGAGGGCTCCGCGGTTACCGCGGGGGCGCGCGGCTCTCCACCTGGCTTCACCGGATCGCCTTCAACGTGTTTCTGAGCTCCACCCGGAGGGCGGCCCCCACTGTGCAGGAGGAGGAAGAGATCCCCACGCGGCCCAGAGACCGCTCCTTGATGCGCCATGACCTGGACCTGGCCCTGGGTGAGCTGGCCCCGGCCGAGCGCGCGGCCATCTCCCTGGCGTACGCCAGAGAGCACACCCACAAAGAGGTAGCTGCTATACTGGACTGCCCCCTTGGCACGGCAAAGACCCTCATCGCCCGTGCCAAGGAGAAGCTGCGCAGGCGCCTGCGCGCCTGGGAGCCAAGTGAGGCCACATGACCAGACCGCCCACAGACCAAGACTGGCTGGATGAGCTGCTTGGCAATGACGACTACATCGAGGACAAGGGCTTCTCGGCCCGGGTCATGGGCACCCTCCCGCCCCGAGCTCCTTCGCCTGCCTGGCGGCGGCCTATCCTGCTGGCCGCCACCTTCCTGGCATGTCTGGTTGGAGTCGTGATCCTGCCGGGCGGCGCCTACCTGGTGGAGATCCTCCAGCAGGCGAGCTCCTACACCCCGGCGCGGTCGCAGCTCCCGCTGGTCCCGCTGCTGGTGCTGCTCCTGCTGGCTGGCGGCGGGGTCGCCGCCGCTCTTCACGAGGACTGAGCCGCCACCACAGCCCGCATCTTTCGACCAGGCACGTCGAGCCGGGGCCTATCCTTTCACCACGTGGACCTTCATGGTGTTGGTGTGCTCCCCAGACTCCGGGGGGACCACCACCGTGAGGACGACCCTGTCCCCTGGATCGGCGTGCCCCGTCTCCACCAGGAGCCGGTCCACCCGGGCCAGGGTCTCCTCGAGCCGGGAGGCGCGCTCGAAGCGCAGGGGATGCACACCCCAGTACGCTGCCAGCCGGTGCAGCACGTGGTCGTATCGAGAGAGGGCCAGGATAGGCACGGGGGGCCGGTAGTCGCTCACGAGCCGAGGGGTGCCTCCGTGGCCCGAGACGCACACGATTGCCCTGGCGTCGATGTGCTCGGCGGCAGCGGCGGCGGCGTGGGCCACGGCGCAGTTCTGCGCGGAGAGATCCGAGGGGGACTGCCCTCCGGACCTCCAGAAGCGGTCGGAGGACTCCACCTCCTCGATAATGCGCGCCATGGTCTGCACCGCCAGCACCGGGTACTTGCCCGAGGCGGTCTCCGCCGAGAGCATGACGCAGTCGGTTTGATCCAGCACCGCGTTCGCCACATCCGACGCCTCGGCCCGGGTGGGAAAGGCGCTTCTCACCATGGACTCGAGCATCTGAGTGGCTGTGATGACGATCTTCCCGGCCGAGTTGGTGTGCTCGATGGCGCGCTTCTGGATGAGGGGGACCTTCTCAGGCCCCATCTCCACCCCCAGATCTCCCCGAGCCACCATGATGCCGTCCGCCTCCGCCACAATGGCATCTAGCTGCTCCACAGCCTCCGGCTTCTCTATCTTGGCGATGATGGACGCGTCGCTTCCCAGCTCCTCGAGGCGCCCTCGGGCGAGCCGAACGTCCTCGGGGCTCCGCACGAAGGAGAGGGAGATGAAGTCCACGCCCAGCTCGGTACAGAAGGCCAGGTCCGCCAGGTCCTTCTCCGTGAGGGCCGGTGCGCTGACCGCCACCCCCGGCAGGTTGATCCCCTTGCGGTCCTTGAGCACGCCTCCCACCTCCACCCGGCAGCGCACCGCTGCGCCGTCGGCCGCCAGCACCCGCAGGCGCAGCAGGCCATCGTCCATGAGGATCTTGTCGCCAGGCCGCACATCCGACGGCAGGCTCTCGTAGGTGGTGGGGATGCGCCCTGGCCCGGCCTGCCGCTCACCCGGCTCCACGGTGATCTCCTCCCCTTCGGAGAGCTCCACGCTGCCCCCGTCGAGCAGCCCCACGCGGATCTTTGGACCCTGCAGGTCCCCCAGGATGGCCA
This sequence comes from Myxococcota bacterium, assembly GCA_024276595.1. Taxonomy (GTDB): domain Bacteria; phylum Myxococcota_A; class Polyangia; order HGW-17; family JAJRWW01; genus JAJRWW01. The sequence continues at coordinate 335 of JAJRWW010000128.1, read as the reverse complement.
CCTCCTGGCCCACCCTCCTGGAGGCGGCGCGAACGTTGCGGAAGGTCTCCTGGTGGGACTCGTGGGTACCGTGGGAGAAGTTCAGCCGGGCGACGTTCATCCCCGCGCCAATGAGCTGGTCCAGGACATCGGGAGAGCTGGAGGCCGGACCCAGAGTACAGACGATCTTCGTTTTTCTCACAGCAGTCCTCCTCGGAAAGAGCACGGTCTCGGTGAGCACTCCCATCGGAGAGCGAGGTGGCCAGGATACCACAACCGGAGATGCAGCAGCTTTTCGCTTGCAACCTTCCCCGGGCTAAACAATCATGACCCGGCGTCAGGGGGCGTACCTGCCC
>JAJRWW010000127.1 GCA_024276595.1 Myxococcota bacterium | reverse complement strand
CGCAGACGACCATCGGTGGGCAGCACGATGTTCTCGGGCTTCAGATCCCCATGGCAGACGCCGTGCCTGTGCGCCTCCCGGATCGCCTTGGCAATGGCAACCCCGATGCGCACCACCTCCGAAACCCCGAGCCGCTCCTCGTTCAGCCGGTCCCGCAGGGTGTCCCCCTCCAGATACTCCAGGGCCAGGTATGGCATCTCCTCGTGCAGGCCCACGTGGAAGATGGTGACAATGTGCGGGTGGTTGAACCTGGCCGTGGCTCTCGCCTCGGCGAGGAGGTACTCCCTGGCTTCCTGGGTGCCAACCCTCCCTCTACCCAGCAGCTTCAGCGCCACACGCCGCCCCAGCCGCATGTCCCGGGCCAGGTACACCTCCCCCATCCCTCCCCTCTTGAGGAGCCGCACGATGCGAAAATGGCCCACCCTCTCGTCCCGAGACAGCGCCTGGGCCACAGGCTTCGCCTTGGATCTCATGAGGTCGAGCACCCGCTCTCGATGCAGGTGGTTCGGCGAGCCACCGATTGTGTCCTTTCCACCATCATTCATCTCGTCATGGATGTTACAATAGTACCTCCGCAGCGCCTGCCAGGCAATCTCCAATGGGAGTAGAGGATCCCCAGGGGCCTCAGGAATCTGTCGGGCTCGGCTCCAGCATCCTTGAGACAATCCACGGCTGGCCGAGCCTCCGTTCAGCTCCAACACCGCGAAACCTCGCTCCAGAGACAATGGGCGCCGCTGGCATCGATCCTGCATCAATCCTGCATCGATCCTGGCACCATGCCCATGCGCAACCGCGCCGGTCTTTCGGTGTCAATGCGCTGAAAGGACCCCATGCGCCCACTCCACCCGCACCGTCTCCCCCCTCGCCCGCCCCTCCTCACGCTCTGCGCGCTGGCGACCTCCCTCGCCCTGGGCGCCTGTGGGGACTTCGACATCCGGGATGGTCTCCTGGTGGGCACCTCTTACTGTGAGGACATTGACGGCAGCTACCACTTCCGAGTGCAGATCCCACCCTGGAAGTACAACAAGGAGTACAAGTGCTCATCGGTGGTCGACCGGCAGTGCGTCGGCACGTGGAGCCCCACCGGCCGTCACGTGTTCGTGGTGAGCGACATCCCGTTTGTCAACTACGACTCGGAGATCGTCACCATCCTCAACGTGGAGCTGACCTCAGGGGATCCGCGCGGGCTGGCCAGGCAGCTCATCGTGGGGGAGAGCATCGGCGTGGCAGGCAGCAAGGCCAAGTTCTTCGGGGATGGGGAGTACCCCACAGAGGTGACCCAGCCCGAGCCCGCCCTGAGCGGCTGGGAGGTCATCTGGCGCCAGGAGCGGGAGTTCGAAGGCACCAGCTACGACTGGCACCGACGAGACGTGTTTCTCAAGGGAGCCGGTGGCCGGGTCTACCATCTCGAGCTCTACTCCATCGACTCCCTGGCCAACCCGGAGTTCGACGCCATCGTGGCCAGCTTCCGGGAGGGCCCCTCCCCCGACGGCGCCCCGAGCTGCACCTGCCGCGACGAGCACGACCCCCAGGGCGGCGTCCAGGGCTGCTAGCGCAGCTTCCACCGAGACGGCGACATCGGTCTGAGGCCCTGCCTCACCAGCCTCGAGGAGAGACCCTCCACCTGGGCGACCGGCACCGAGCGCGTTGAATCTCGCCCTGCTCCGCCCGTCTGAACTCCTTGACGCCCCGCACACCCGTGGGCGATTATCGGAGAGTGTCTTGCACCGGGCCGCCCCGACAAACCATGGCCAAGGAGGATTGCATGAAACAGCTCGCTCTCGTCGTCGCAGCCGCCGGGCTCGTTGCCCTTGGAGCCAGCAGCTCCAGCGCTCAGCCCTGCGGGGACCAGCTCACAGGCCAGCAACCCGCCTGGCACCAGCTCGATGCCGGCCCATCGCTCAACGTCACCTTCACCCAGGGTTGGTTCCAGCGGGAGGTGGTCTCCCTGGGGAGACACAAGTGCTACAAGCGCTGCAAGAAGCGCTGCAAGCGCAAGTACAAGCGCTGCAAGCGCAGCTACGCCAAGAAGTACTGCAAGCGCAAGAAGCGCAAGTGCAAAAAGAAGTGTCACTACCGCTGCGGCTACTGATCCGCACCCGCCCAGCTCACTTTACCCCCTGAGCGCACCCGGCGCCATTGCCAACAGGTGGCTGCTGGCAGCCGGCAGGGGGCCCACGTCTTCCTACCCTGGTTGAGCCAACCCAAGCCGACTGCACCGACTGCCAGGCGAGCACCCACAGGAGGGCCACCAGAGCTACCCTGGACCAGGGAGATCGCCCGTGGTTACGGGCCAACCACGCATTGGCGGTTGACCTGGGAGGGAAATGGGCGCATAAGGCCCGTCACCACCTACCATGGAGCAAGGCCCGTGACCCAGGGGTACAGACAGGACATCCGCAACATCGCCGTCATCGCCCACGTGGACCACGGCAAGACCACCCTCGTGGACGGAATGCTCCGGCAGAGCGGCTTGCTGCGCGAGAACGCCGCTGTCGTGGACCGGGTCCTCGACAGCGGTGACCTGGAGCGGGAGCGCGGCATCACCATCCTGGCCAAGAACACGGCCATCCGCTATGGCGACACGGTGATCAACATTCTCGACACCCCGGGGCACCACGACTTCGGGGGCGAGGTGGAGCGCACCCTGGTGATGGCCGACGGGGTGCTCCTGCTTGTGGACGCGGCAGAGGGCCCATTGCCGCAGACTCGCTTCGTGCTGGAGAAGACCCTGGAGCTGGGCCTCCCGGCCATCGTGGCCATCAACAAGATCGACCGCAAGGACGCCCGGCCCCAGCAGACCCTCGACGAGGTGTACGACCTGTTCATCGACCTGGGCGCCACGGACGACTCCATCGACTTTCCCGTGCTCTTCACCAACGGTCGCGCAGGTGTGGCTCACCGCTCCCTCGATGACGGCTCCACCGACCTGCGCCCCCTCTTCGACCTGATACTTGAGCACGTGCCGCCTCCCCCGGACCACTCTGAGGCACCTCTGCGCATGCACGTCAACAACCTCGGTTGGGACGACTACGTGGGCCGCCTGATCATCGGCCGGATCCGGGAGGGCTCCATCGAGCAGGGCCAGGGTGTCTTCGTGCACGGCGGCGACGCCTCGCCCCAGGCCGGGCGCATAATGCGGCTGTACGGCTTTTCGGGCCTCAAGCGGGAGGAGATCCCGCGCGCCTACAGCGGCGACATCGTGGCCATCGCCGGAATAGAGCACGTGTTCATCGGCGACACGGTGACCGCCACAGCTCAGACCGAGCCCCTGCCGCGCATCCGGGTGGACGAGCCCACCCTGGCCATGAACTTCCGGGTGAACACCTCCCCCTTCGCGGGGAAGGAGGGCCGCTATGTCACCAGCCGAAACATCCGGGATCGGCTGGACAGAGAGTCCAAGGCCAACGTGGCCATCCGCGTGGAGGAGACCGACTCCCCGGACGTGTTCCGGGTCATCGGGCGGGGCGAGCTGCAGCTTGGCGTGTTCGTGGAGACCATGCGCCGGGAGGGCTTCGAGCTGATGCTCTCCAGGCCAGAGGTGGTCACCAGGCGGGAGGGAGATCACCTCCTCGAGCCCCAGGAGCGCCTCCTGGTGGACTGCCCCCAGGAGATGATCGGGACGGTCAGCGAGCTGTTGGGGCCCCGCAAGGGACGCCTTCTGGAGATGAACCCCACCGGCGACCGTGCCAAGCTGGTGTACCAGATCCCAACCAGGGGGCTCATCGGTTTCGGAGGGGAGTTTCTGACAGAGACCCGCGGGCTGGGGATCATGCACACCCACTTCGATGGATGGATCCCCTGGCAGGGACCCATCACTGCGCGCCGCACCGGCGCCATCGTGGCGGACCGGGTGGGGCGCGCGACGCCCTACGCCCTCTTCCATCTCCAGCCCCGCGGCACCCTCTTTATCGAGCCCAACACTCAGGTCTACGAGGGCATGGTGGTGGGTGAGCATTCCCGGGACAACGACATCGACGTGAACGTCTGCCGGGAGAAGAAGCTGACCAACCACCGCGCCGCCGGCAAGGACGACAAGGTCCTGCTGGCGCCGCCCCGCAAGCTCTCCCTGGAGCAGGCCATCGAGCTCATCCGAGACGACGAGCTCATCGAGGTGACCCCAAGCGCCATCCGGATCCGCAAGCGCATCCTGTCCGCGAACCAGCGCCCGCGCAGCGTGGCCGCCCGGGTGCGAGCCGAGGAGAAGGCCCACCGAGCCCTCTGAGCTCATCTGTGCTGCACTCGGCCCGCGTCAGGCGCTATACTCCTCAGACGGGGCATCCGCGCTCAGCCCCGCCAAGGATCCACGCCGCCATGTGCAAACACATCCTGCTCGGCACCGCCCTGTTGGTTTTCGCTGGACTCGGCGCCTGCTCGGACGACGACTACCCCTCAAGCAAGGACGCCTCCCTGGACGCCGGCCCCCTGGACGCGGGGGACGGAGCCATCCTGGACGGGAGCCACGACTCATCGGCGGACGCCGGTGACGCCACCACTTTCTCCGACTGCCTCCAGGCCACGGGCTCAGGAGCCTCGGGCACCGACACCTGGACCGACGGGCCCAACACCGCCTCGGTGACCGTGAGCGGGGCCGCATGCGAGCGCTCCTTCACCCTCAGCACCACCCAGCCCCTCAGGGACGGCGAGCCGGCCAACCCCCGCACCTTCTCCGAGGTGGCGGGCTGGCCCTCCATCTCCACCAACAACCAGATGCTGGATGCCCTCTACGCCCTGGCTCTGGAGGAGGTGCGAGAAAACAGCGTGGCGGCCATCACCGACGGCGCCTACAACGGCGGCCAGCCCATCCCCTGCCCGGTAGGAGGCTGCTTCGAGACCGGCCGCCTTTGGACCTTCGTCTGGACCAGGGACACGGCCTACGCAGCAGACCTGGGCCTGGCAGCCCTGGACCCCACCCGCGTGAGGAACTCCCTGGAGCTCAAGCTCTCGGAGCTGCGCGGCGGGGGCGGGCGACAGATCATCCAGGACACCGGCTCCGGGGGCAGCTACCCGGTCTCCACCGACCGAGCCGCCTGGGCCCTGGGCGCCTGGCGCCTGCTGGGCTTCCTGGAGGGCTCGGAGCGAGCGGGGTTTGTCACCCTGGCCTGGGAGGCGGTGCGCAACACCATCTTGCAGGACCGGGCGGTGGTGTTCGACCAGGAGATGGGGCTCTACCTGGGGGAGCAGTCCTTCCTGGACTGGAGGGAGCAGAGCTACCCGCCCTGGACCGCCACGGACACCGTGCAGATCCACATGTCCCAGTCCCTGTCCACCAACCTGGACCACCTGCGCCTCCTGGAGCTGGGGGCCTGGCTCGCCGGGGAGACCGGCGACCTGGCCTCCCAGACCCAGCTCCAGGGTTGGGCCGACGACCTGCGGTCTGCCATGGACGCTGCCTTCTACCTCCCGGCCTTTGGGCTCTACTCCACCTTCACCCCCACCACCCTGGACCGGGCGCCGGTGCGCCGCTTCGACCTGCTCTCCACGTCTCTGGCAGTGCTCTCCGACCTTGGGACCCCCTCCCGGAGGGCGGACCTGGTCCGCGCCTACCCGCACCTGCCCCTGGGCGCCCCGGTGCTGTGGCCCCAGCAAAAGGAGGTCCCCATCTATCACAACCGCGCCCTCTGGCCCTTTGTCACCGCCTACTGGCTGCGGGCCGCGAGGCAAGTGCGAAACGACGCCGCGGTGAATCACAACCTGCGCTCCCTCATGCGGGGGGCCGCCATGAACCTGTCGAACATGGAGAGCTTCGAGTGCGTCTCCGGGGCGCCCTACCTGGCCGACGGCGCCTACTCGGGCCCGGTGGTCAACTCCCAGCGGCAGCTCTGGTCCGTGGCCGGGTTCATCTCGGCGATCCACGACGTGATCTTTGGGCTGGAGACTACCCCGGACGGGATCCGCTTTCTGCCCTATGTCACCCGTGAGCTGCGCGCCGGGCTCCTGGCGGGCGCCGACTCGCTCGTGCTAAACGACCTCCCCTACCGCGGTAAAAGGATCACCGTGGTCGTCCGCCTCCCCGCCGTCACCGGAGACTCCCAGGGCGCCTACTCGGTGGGCGAGATCCTGCTAAACGGCGCGTCGGTGCCGCCAGACATCTTGACCCCTGGTCAGCTCCTCGACCAGAACCTGCTGGAGATAACCCTCGAGGACTCGCCAGAGCTCGGAGACTCCATCTCCCTGCAGACAGACACCGGAGAGTATCGAAACCTCTTCGGGCCCCTGCCGCCCACCATCACCCAGATCGCCGCCACCCCTTCCGGGCTGGAGCTGAGCTTTGTGGGAGGCGGCGAGCCGGTAGCGGAGGTTGCATTCAACGTCTACCGGGATGGAGCCCTCCTGGCCTCGGACCTGCCCGGGAGCACAGCCACCTGGACGGACGAGACCGCAAGCGCCACCTCCCCCAGCCACTGCTACACGGTGGAGTCGTACTTCGTGCTGTCGGGCAACCACTCCCAGCACGCCAGGGCATTCTGCTGGTGGGGCCCTGGCGCCGACCGGATCACCACCTTCGACGCCCTCTCCTTCGCCGCCACCGGCGGGAGCCTGGTGTTTGGCCACGGCGCGTGGCACTACGAGAGCTGGGGAGAGCCCTCCCACACCATCACCCTGAGCAATGTCTGGCCCTCCCACACCGGCGACCACTATGTCCAGCTCACCTACGGAAACGGCTCCGGCCCGGTGAGCACCGGGATCACCTGCGCCACCAAGCGCGTGGAGGTGACCGACGAGCTCACCGACCAGGTCGTGGGCTCGGGTGTGGTGGTGATGCCGCAGCTAGGCTCCTGGGACTCCTGGATGGGCTCCAGCTTCCTGAAGGTGCCGCTGGACTCGAGCCACAGCTATCGGATCAGCATCTTTGCCGACGACACCACGATCAACATGTCCGACTTCGAGCACAACGCGCTCTACGGGGGCAACGGCGGCTCCGGCGGGGCCTACCACTACGTGAACATCTCCGAGATCAAGCTCCTCTCCCTCACCGGCAACCCCTGAGCTCAATCGACAGACCCTGGCGCGAGATCCCCCGTGCCAGCAAAGGAAGCCCACATGACATCTGCTCGCACCCACAGAACCCGCGCCCACGGACGCCCCTGTGAAATGACCCGCCTCTGCTTCACCCCTGGCTCCCGCTGCCCGGCCCAGAGCCCCTCCCGCCTGGGCCTCGCACCACTTTCGCACCTGCTCGGCCTGGCGGTCTTCCTCGCCGCAAGCTGTGCCCCAGCCACAGAGCCCGAGGATCCGCGGATCACCGCCCAGTGGGAGAGCCCGGCCACCTGCTCTGCTTTGGCCTACTCGTGGCTGTCGGACCACAGGGTCGGCGCCGTGCTGGACTGGGAGGAGGACGAGCTGTTCGACTACAACACCTCCATGCTCGAGACGGCCCTTGGCGCCTCTGGCTACAACATCGCCAAGCCCTTTCTTTACGACGTGCGGATGTTCAGGTTCCGCTACCTGACCCAGGACAGGGGCGAGCTGGTGGAGGCCACATCCACCATGGCGGTGCCGGTGCTCTCGGACGGAGACCCCTCGGAGCTGCCACTGCTGGCCTACCTGCACGGCACCGCCGGGTTCTCCGACGGCTGCGCCCCCTCGGCCAACCTGGTGGATCCGCTGGTGGCCGCGGCGCTGGCCTCCATCGGCCACGTGGTGATCGGCCCCGACTACCTGGGCATGATGAGCATGGGCGGGCCCTCACCCCACGTGCACCCCTACCTGGTGGCAGAGCCCACCGCCATCGCCTCCATCGACGCCGTGCGCGCCGGGAGAGCCCTCCTCCCCGCCCTGGACATGTCCGTGGCCCTGGAGCCGGGCCTCTCGGTGATGGGCGGCTCCCAGGGGGGCCACGCCGCCCTGGCCTTTGCCTGGTACGCTCCCTACTACGCTCCCGACCTCGAGGTCACAGCGGTGGCGGCCTCGGTCCCGCCGGCTGATCTCTTGCACCAGGCGGTGAAGGCCGCCTCACAGCTCGTGAACGCCACCAGCAACCTGGTGGCCTTTCTGGGCACCTTCGCCGACTGGTACGGAGCCGACCTGAGCGAGGCCCTGCTCCCGCCCCACGACACCTATGCCACGAGCTACCTGGCCACCGCCTGCAGCCCCTCCGGGATCACCAACGGAGCAACGGACTTGACCAAGGTCTTCACCCCGGCCTTCCTGGACCTGGTGGAGGCCGGCTTCCCGGACGACGGGAACGTCTGGAGCTGCGTCCTCCGCGCAAACTCCTTCCCATACACTCCCCTCGAGCCGCTGAGCCTGCCCCCAACGATCTTCGTGCTGAGCGAGCTGGACGAGCTGGTGGACACGCCCATCGAGCGCTCCAGCTTCGACCGCCTCTGCGACCTGGGCTGGCCCATGCAGTACCTGGAGTGCGCCGGGACAGAGCACGCCGAAGGGGCGGTGGGCTCCTTCGCGGAGCAGGTAGACTTCCTGGCCGCCAGGCGCCGCGGCGACCCCTGGCCAGCGGAGCTCAGGTGCGTTCGCTCGGAGCCGGTGGTGTGCTCGGGGACCGAGGCCCAGTGACCAGGAGCTGCCGCGCGGCTCAGTTGCAGGTCCCGGGGTTCGGCGCCCCTGGAGTCCCTGTCTGCGGGTCGGTGCTGGAGTAGACGTTGCTGTTGTCGAGGGCCCAGTTGGTGGCGTCGTCGTTGTCCACGGCGCTCAGGTGGTTGGTGCACAGGTACATGGAGTTGCCCGTGTCGTAGGGCCAGGGCAGAACAGGGTCCGCTTCGTCCCGGTAGTACAGCTCGTCTATCACCGCCCCGCCGCCGGTCTCGATGGCCACCCGGAAGTCGCCCGAAGGGTTGGCGAAGAGATCGAAGCCGGTGCTGCGGTAGGACCAGGAGACCTCCTCGTTGCCGCAGTTGTCCTCCGAGTCGTACCTGATGGCGAAGACCATGTACTCCCCTGGCCGAATGATGAGCGGGCGGTTCACGGTGAAGCTGCCAGAGCTGGCCACGAAGTCGATCCCGTCCAGGTCGAAGGCCCCCGCAGTGGGGTTGGTGATCTCGAACCACTCGCCGTTGCCGCCGTCACAGCCACCGGGCTGCGGCATTATCTCGGTGATGAGCAGCTCCCCGGGGAAGCCAGGAGCGGTGGCGCCGCTGCCAATCTCCCAGGTGATCTGGTAGTCCCCCTCGTCGCCCCCGGCGTCTCCGTCCACCACCAGGTAGTAGCGCCCGGTGGAAGGGGCCACGAAGTCCAGCCGCTCCCGAATGTCCGGTCCATCGTCCCTGTTGGAGGAGACCAGGCAGCCACCCTGGAGAGATGGACAGGTGTCGCTTATGTAGACCACCAGGTCCCATCCGCCCACCGGGCGCACGTCCACCACCAGGTACTGCCCGGCAGTGAGATCCACCGCCAGCACCTGGTCGGCGCCGTCCGAGTTGTTCCCCGGGAGAGATCCGCAGGTGCCCTGGTTGTGGGCCGTGTAGCGGTCTGTGAAGTTCGTTGTCCTGAATAGCTGGCTCCCGGACAGGCCGATGTCCGTGAGCACCGGGGGAGAGTCGTCGCAGCGATCCCCCTCCGGGAGACACTTGTCCACCCCGGCGTCGTCGAGGCAGTGCAGGTTGTTGCCGCAGTCGGTGTCGTCACAGCAGGCCGAGTAGCAGGCCGCCGTGGAGATGGAGTCGCAGGTGGGCGCGCAGACCAGCACCCCCTGGTACTCGTCCTGGGCGCCGCTGCACACGGCGCCCCCGCTCAGCTCGCTGTTGCAGGTGGCGCCGGCCAGGTCGGCTCCGTCGCACACCTCGCCCCCCACCGCCAGGCCGTCGCCGCAGATCTCGGTGCAGCTCCCCGAGCCCTCACCCACACAGCTCCAGCCCGCCTCCACGGTGCAGGCCGGCGAGCAGCCATCCCCGGAGGAGAGGTTGTCGTCGTCGCAGGCCTCGGTCCCCCGCACCCTCCCGTCGCCGCAGATCCCGTCGCACACGTCCGGGGTCAGCCCCGAGCAGTCCCAGTACTGCTCCACGGTGCTGCAGTCTGCGGCGCACCCATCCCCGTCGAGGCTGTTGCCGTCATCGCACTGCTCCGAGCCGGCCCGGACACCGTCCCCGCACTGGGTGGTGCAGACACTGGGGGACCCGACGCAGGTGTAGCCCGTCTCCACGGTGCAGGTGGATGAGCAGCCGTCCCCAGAGGAGGTGTTCCAGTCATCGCACTGCTCCTGGCTCGCCACCAGGACCCCGTCCCCGCAGGTGGTGGAGCACAAGGTGGGAGAGCCACCGTCGCAGGTCCAGCCGTTCTCAACCGTGCAGCTCGCAGAGCAGCCGTCCCCACCGGACGTGTCTCCGTCGTCGCAGGCCTCGGGAGCGATGAGGAGCCCGTCCCCACAGTCGGGAGCACAGACGCTGGGCTCCCCGGTGCAGCTCCAGCCCACCTCCACGGTGCACAGAGCGCTGCAGCCGTCCCCATCCGACAGGTCCCCGTCGTCGCAGGGCTCCCCGCCACGGATGAGCCCATCCCCGCAGTCGGGGGTACAGGACGTGGGAGACCCATCGTCGCAGGTCCAGCCGTTCTCAACCGTGCAACTCGCAGAGCAGCCGTCGCCGGCAAGGGTGTTGCCATCGTCGCAGGGCTCGCCGGGCATGACGTTACCGTCCCCGCAGTCGGGGGTGCACAGGCTGGGCCCGCCCGCGCCGACGCAGCTCCACCCCGGCTCCACCACGCAGCCCGAGCTGCAGCCGTCCCCATCATTGGTGTTCCCGTCGTCGCAGGGCTCCCCGCCGCGGATCAGCCCATCCCCACACACCGGCGTGCAGAGGCTGGGCTGCCCCGTGCAGGTCCAACCCGGCTCCACCACGCAGCCGCTGCAGCCGTCCCCGCCGGTCAGGTTGCCGTCGTCGCACTGCTCGGTGCCACCTGCCTGGTTGAACACCGAGCCATCCCCGCAGGCCGCATCCTGGCAGGTGCCCCCGGGGCCATCCGGGCAGGCGTCGTTGCGGTTCTGGTTGCCGTCGTCGCACTGCTCGGGGAAGGTCACCACGCCGTTGCCACACCCCTCGAGCTGGCAGGTGGAGCTGCAGCCGTCGCCCGCGATGAGGTTCCCGTCGTCGCAGAGCTCTCCAGAGTCCACCACGTTGTCCCCGCACTGGGGCAAGGTGCAGTCCAGCCGGCAGGCGTTCGGGACCGTGTCGCTGTTGTTGGGGCCGTCATCGCACGCCTCGCCCGGCTGCTGGATCCCGTCGCCGCAGGCCTCGTTGAGGCAGCTCGCGCTGCATCCGTCGTTGTCCAGGTTGTTGCCGTCGTCGCAGTCCTCGGCGTTGTCCAGCACTCCATCGCCGCAGTAGGGGAGGCGGCAGTCCAGCCGGCAGGCGTCAGGCTGGGTGTTGCTGTTGTTGGCCCCCTCGTCGCACTCCTCACCGGAGTCGGTCACGCTGTCGCCGCAGGTGGGCAGAGAGCAGTCCGTGCGACAGGCGTCGGGGAGATCGTCGCTGTTGCTGGCGCCGTCGTCGCACTCCTCCGGGAGACCTCCTCCAGGGGGGCTGTCGTCGGTGACACCGTCCCCGCAGCGACTCAAGGTGCAGTCGCTCCTGCAGGCAGCGTTGGGGGCGTCGGAGTTGAGGCCCGTGCAGGCAACGGGATTGACGGGGTCACCGCTCGGGGTGGTGTCACCGCAGTCGCACTCCTCCGTCGTGTCGCCAGGATCGGCCCTGAAGGTCTTTACGAGCCCGTCCCCACACCGGGCGGGCTGGCAGGTGCCGTCCACCCCATCGGGGCAGTCGTCGTTGATGTTCTGGTTGCCGTCGTCGCAGGCCTCCACGCCCTCCCGCAGGAACCCGTCCCCGCAGATGGCCAGGCGGCACTGGATGCACGTGTCGGTGGAGTCGGAGTTGCCGTCGTCACACTCCTCCGCCGCACGCCCGTCCACCGGGTTCGTATCTATTATGGTGTCACCACAGGTGGCCAGGGTGCAGGTAAGCCGGCACCGGGCGTTGGGCATGTCTGAGTTGACGCCGTCCCCGTCGTCACACTCCTCCAGGGTCTGGGCGATGCCGTCCCCGCAGGTGGACAGGGCGCAAACATAAGCGCCGCTGCCGTTGTCCACGCAGGTGAGCCCCGCTGCACAATAGGTTCCGTCGGGGCACTCGGTGACCGCCACCGTCTTGACGCACCCGGCCACCAGGAGGCAGACGCCCAGGCTCAACACGCTCACAGCATTTTTTCGGGGAAGCACCCAGTCCATGTTCTGAATCTCCGCGCCAGCCACCCTGGCCGGCCATTGCAAACATAGTACTCACAGCTCTGACCTGGAGCATCCGGGCTCCTGGCACAAGGCGATTATACCCCAAAGCAGACCCGAAGAGGGCGCCGATTTGCCCCGGCGCACCTGGGCCCTTGCGCCGGGGCTGGATCAGAGGCTGGGCACATGCCAGCCCTGGACCGATGTTGAACAATGTGGCCCCATGCGATAGACAGACCCCCATCAGAACCATCTGCCCTAGGAGCGGCGAGGCGCCGGGGCAGCACCAGGAGGAGAGCATGCGAACGAGATCTCGACTTTACCCGGTCATGGCGCTGGGCGTAGTGGCGACGGTCGTCATGTCTGCTGGCTGTGGAAAGAAGAGCGGCAAGTCTGCCTGTGCAAAGCTGGCAGAGCAGATCTCTGCCTGCGGTCGCAACGTGGGGCTCGAGGGAGACGAGGACGAGAAGGAGGCGGACTGCAAGAAGAAGCTCAAGGCAGGGGACAAGGACGTGAAGGAGGCCATCCCCTGCGCCAGGCACGAGAAGTGCTCGGCCTTCAGAAAGTGCATGCAGGCCATAAGCGAGAGGCGCAGGGCCGCGCGGCGCAAGGCGCGCCTGGAGAAGCGGTTCGCCAAGATCAAGGCCGAGCTGAAGGCCGGAAAGCACTACAGCGCCACGTCCTTTTGCAAGGACGACGAGAAGCACACCCCTCAGATGAAAAAGTGGTGCGGCGGCCTGAACAAGCGGCTGACCGACAGCATCACCGCCAAGCTGCTCAAGGCCCGAGATGCCATGAAGGTCGGCTACAAGGAGACCTCTGCCTGTGACACCATGCTCGGCTACGCCATCAAGGTGAGCAAGAAGGCGGGTGACGACGCGGGCAAGCTCTGCCAGGAGCTCAAGGCGGTCAAGGACTACCTGTACCTGAAGAAGCAGGTGGAGGAGCAGCTCAAGAAGGCGACCCCCTACTTCTCCTGGTCCTGCCACCTGGACAAGATCAAGGAGAAGACCGAGGTCAACACCCCCTTCGCCAGGAAGCTCCGCAAGATGATGGTTCAGCTCTGCTACTACAAGCTGGGCAAGAAGGTCTTTGCCGAGAAGGTGCCCAAGATGAAGTGGTACTGCTCGGTCAAGAAGCTGTACCAGGGCTACAAGGAGCTCAAGGTCACCGACGCCGAGATCCTCAAGCTCATGGACCAGGCCTCAAAGAAGTGCGAGCCCAAGAAGAAGTGAGCTTCACCCGGTCGAACGCCTGCCCTGCCCCTCACTGCACCGTGAAGAGCGAGCTCTCCACCTCCACCGGAGCCGAGCCGGTGGGCAGAGAGACGCGGAGGCGATAGCTCCCCCCGGCCAGGTCGGGCAGCAGCCCGGGCACCGGGAGCCGCAGCGCCAGATAGAAGGTCCAAAAAAATGACCGTGACGGGGGCGCCAGATCCTGGCTGTAGAGGGGATCCACGGCCAGGTGTATCCAGAAGGCGTAGCCGTCGCTGGTGATGGGAAGGCCGTTCGGTGACAGCACCGGGTCCCCCGCGCCATCGACCAGGGTGGCCAAAGGAGTCCCCAGCCAGGGGTCGCCGCCCAGCACGGTCAGCTCCAGCACGTCAGTGGCGTCGTACACGGCCGTGGCGTCCAGGGTGATGGTGCCCAGGTCCACCGGCGGCGTGGGCACGTAGGGCTCGAAACGATCCGGGGGCACGTCAAAGGGAGCTATGGGCTCCGGGGCGCTGGCGTCCACGGTCTTGTAGGGCCCGTTGTCGAGGGTGCGGGCAAAGGTCGCCTCGGCCATGTCCACCAGGTACTCCCCCTGGCGAGGACCCCAGATGGCCCCTCCCGCCTCGTAGCCCCCCTGCCACCAGTCGTCCTCCAGGATCGAGTAGCCGGTGTAGTCCTGGGTGTAGCCAAAGAAGGCGATGTTCTCGTACCCGAGGTCCTCGTTGATGCGCCGCAGGAGCTCCTCTGCCAGCAGCGTCCCCGGCTCTCCCGGGAAGGTCACGAAGTACAGCGACCCGAGCCGCCCGGCCGAGAGCACGGTCTGGTTGGGGGCGGGATACTCCTGGGGGAACGGGACACAAATGTCGTCGTTCCAGGGGTACTCGTTGGTCTCTGGATCGCAGTCGATGGTCGTGGTGCCACCACAGTATACACCGCCCCACTCGTACTCGAACTCGTCCTCGCCGTAGCCGATGGCCTCGCGGTCCAGCTTGACCCGGTGCGCCTCCGCGAAGATCGTGGGATCCTCCTCCCAGCTCAGCTCCCCCATGACCGCGTGGATGGAGTCGGCCACGGATCGGCCCACACGGAGCATCTTCTCGTAGCCGTCCGGCATGGGCGAGCCGGGCACCGAGGTCACATCCGGGTTCCCTGGAGCCATGTCCGCACCCCAGGAGTTGAAGAACAGGGCCACCACCGGGTGGTCGAAGCCCGCCTCCACGAACGCCTCTATTCCACCCGCCACCTCCCGGGAGAGCGTCAGGTCGTCGGCGCCCAGGATGGTCCCGTGCACGGCAAAGGAGAACAGCAGCCCGTCGATGACTCCGGCTCGCTCGATGGCGATGACCGGGATGGCGTCGTTGGTATAGTCCAGCCCGTCGTCACAGCGACGGTCGTTGTGGCCCGGGCCGTTGGAGGCCCATGTGTGCCCGAGCCGCGCCGGTGCCAGGTCGTCGAAGGCCATCATCACGGCAGAGGCCGCCGCGTCCACCATGTTCAGGTAGTACTCCGGAAAGAACGAGTCGGCGATGATGTCGTAGATCTGCCCCCCATCCACGAGCCGACCGGGACCGGAGTGGGTGTGGGTCCCGCCCATGATGAGAGCGTCGTCAAAGGGGCGCCCCAGCCGGGACTCCAGCTCCAGGGCCACCGCTCGCCGGAACTGCTGGAAGATTCCCACTGTGTCCGAGCGCAAGAAGGCCACCTCGTAGCCGGGCCCTCGACTGAGCACGAGGGCCTTGAACTGTGGGTGGCCGTGGATCCACTCGGTGGCGGCATAGATGTCGGCAAAGGGCGACGGCTCCGACTCCACTCCGAAGCCCGCATAGCCCACCGTGCCTATGCCCAGGGGCACGGGCATCCGCACCCTCCCCACGCCCGCCCGCAAGGGCTCCGGTCCCACCAGCTCACAGGAGGAGGTGTCCAGCTCGCAGGTCTCCGAGCACACAAGCTGACCACCCACGAATATCTCGCCCAGGTCGGCACAGGCCAGGCCGCCGAGGTCCTCCCCGTCGCAGCTCTCGGACCCCTCCATCACCCCGTCCCCACACACCGGGTCCCCTGAGCCATGGGAGTCCCCGCAGGCGAAGAGACCTCCGCTCACGAGAGCCGACAGGAAAACCAGTCTTTCAAAGCTGCGGCGCATGTTCTCTCCTCCGTGGACAGGCCGACGGGCATTGTAGCACGGTCAGGGCCCGGTTTCGGTGTGAACGGCGGGTCGCGGTCGCCGTGCATCTTCTGACACCAATGTCGGGGATCGTCGCCCATCAGCCCCTGGAGCCAGCTCCCCCGTGCATGACCATCAGAGCGTCATTACAGCTCTTTATCCCGATCCACCTGGGGACCGGCACACACCTTGCATCCAACTGCACGGCATGACCGTGGAAGATCTCATAGCAGAGGAGCTGGACAAGTCTGGCGGCTTCGATCTCGCCGGGCTCCCGCTGGAGGTGGAGCTGGATGGCGCCAGGGGCACCTACACCATCTCCGGCCCCCTGCCCAGGCCTCCCCAGGAGCCCGGAGACGACGCATCCTAGGCCCGCAGGGAGCTGCTCCGCTTCGCGTCGGGCCTGGCCTCACGTTTCCCTCTTCGTAACCGGTCCCTTTGGCGATATACTCCCAGGCCAAAGGTGCACCATGAAGCTCACCGGAGATGAACGGGGAATCGAGGTCCTCAAGGTCATCCGCCAGACCCGACCCGACTACCTCAAGTTCCTGATCACCGAGGCGCGCTCCTCCACGCTCAGGTTCGTGGAGTTTCACTCCGAGGACGAGCAAAAGTTCCTCCTCAAGTTCCACGCGCGCACAGGGGACCTGGTGGTGGAGAGGCTAGACCCCTAGGGGCCCCCACGCAACCCGATCTCAGAGGGGCGGAGTCTTGATCTTGGTGTCCACCGAGGCGGCCACCTTCACGATCTCCTTGTGGATCGTGTTGTTCCACGACTGGCGCGCCTTGAGCAGCGCAGCATCGGCCTTGGCCACGCCAGCGGCGTCATAGGGCTTGAGGGAGCTGTTGAGCTCTGTGAGGGCCTTGCAGAAGCTGCCGACCCAGTCCTCGGCCATGGCGGCCAGGCGCCGGTGGACCTTGTGCTGGCGCTTGACCTCGGGCAGCTTGCCCAAGGCAGCGGTCAGGGTGGGCTTGCACCCCTGAGCCCAGTCGTTGATGTCCTTGGCAAACCTCTCGTTGCGCATGGTGGCCCGCCAGTGGCCCTCGATGCCCCGGGACTTCCTCTTGCACACCACCCGCTCGAAGGTGATGTTGGACACGGTCATCTTGCACTTGGAGAGCTTCCCTCGATTCATGCGACCCAGGGCGGCGATCCCTGGATCGTCGGACTTGCGCAAGCGCGGCATGGAGAGCCCGCTTTTGAAGAGCACGACGCTGTTGTACTTCTTCTTTTGGAGGTAGCCCAGGTACTTTCCGCTGATCTTGAACACCCCCAGCCGGTGGCCCCGACTGAACATGTTGGCCCTGAAGAAACGCACCCAGATGTCCAGGGTCACGGTGTGGTCCCCGTGCACCTTTGCAAGTCGGCCGGGGCACTCGAAGATGTTCAGCTTGCCCGCGGCCGAGCCAGAGCCCACCAGCTCCAGCTTGAACACCCTGTAGGAGCGGATCTTCCCTCTCCTCTCCTTCTTCATGAGCACAGGGACAATCTTGGTGTCGAACTTGTAGCCCTTGTGGTGGTGAGGCTGGCACACTGGCGCCAGGAAATCGTGCACCGCTGCCCGCGCGCCCGCGTACCACTTCTCCAGCCGCTCCATCTCGTTCTCGGACACGGCCGGCTTGGGCTTGGGGACGGTCTTGGTCTTGCCCTTCTCCGAGCCCCCATCCCCCCTGGTCAAGAAGTACCCCGCGACCGCGGCCACTGCCAGAACCGCCACCACGATGCCCACCACGAGGGGCACCTTGGACCTTGCGGTGGCGACCTCCTCTGGCTCCTTGCGCACCCCACCCAGGGCGATCATCTCCGCCTCCCTCGCCGCCTCCCGCTGGGCCGCCTGCTTGTCGATGAGCACCTGTGGGTCGTGCCACCAGGTGTGCAGCTCCTGGGCCGACTCCGTGCGCGTGGAGGGGTCCTCTCGGCGCAAGGTCTCCAGGATCCGGTATATCTCCGGGTTGCCCCCCATGGCCTCCGGGCTCATGTCCCGGGGCCGCTGCCCGGTCATCAGCCGGTACATGGTGCTGCCAAATGCGTAGTAGTCCGCCATGGGCCCGGGGGTACCGTACTGGAGGTTGCCCTGCTGCTCCGGCGCCATGTAGTCGAGCATGGCGTTGAGCTTCTTGCCGAAGGCCGAGTTGCCACTCTGGTCGGGGGTCTGCAGCACCCTCCCCTTCAGGGACACCGCGGCCTTTGCGAACCCCCAGTCGGTGACTCGAACCTCCAGGTTGGACCCGGCCCGCTTGAGCAGCACGTTCGAGGGGTTCAGGTTCAGGTGGCAGATCCCTGCCGCGTGGGCGTGGGCCAGCATCTCGATGAGGGTGTTGCCCACCTGCATGGCCTGATCCATGCTCAGGGGCCCGTTGCGCTCCAGCCATGCCTCTGCGTTGACCGCGCCGGGAATCCGCTCGAACACGAAGTAGGGCTTGGCGCCCGTGGCCGGGTCCGAGAAGCCGAACTGGATGGGCTTGAGCACCGCCGGGTGCTGCACGCTCGGGAGAGCCTTGGCCTCGTCGAAGATCGCCTCCCCTGCCCCAGGCGCCGGCTCCCAGATGGTCTTGAGGGCCACGGGCTTGCCGCCTGCGGGGTTCTCGCACTGGAAGGAGCAGCCCAGGCTGCCAGCCCCCATCATGCGGAGCGGGGGGTACTTCTTGGTGTCGTGAAGGGCGAAGCTGGCCGCGTCCGCGCGGATGGCAGAGTTGAGTATGTCCATCGCCTCGTCGTAGTTGCCGAGGCGGGTGCGCACCTGAAAGAGGTTGTAGGCGATGAGCGCCCCGCCGGCCCTGCCGGCAGAGTGGCGCGCGTCCACCAGCAGCGACTGGGCCTCGGAGAGCTTCCCTGCGGCGGAGAGGGCGCTGGCCACCACTATGGCCGACTTGCCGAAAAGCTCCGCTGACTTGGGAAGCCGGCCAAGGTGCTCCGCCGCGTCCTCGATCTGCTGCTTCTGGGCCGGGGTGAGCTGCACGAACTCGTGCCAGATCTCGATTCGCTCGTCCAGCGAGACCGCTGCCATCATCTGGCGCAGCCCCTGCACTTTCTCGGTGACCCGCTGCCGAATGGACTGAAGGTCAGACATCCAACCGTCCTCCTTGTCATCTCAGGCGATCTGCCAGCCCCATAGTAGGGAGGTTGCCCGGGATCCGTCAAGGCTCCCCGTGTAGTTTTCCACCCTTACCAGGGGTGCGACCAGGCCGGTGCGATTTTTTTGTGCCCCCCGGAGCCCACAGCAAGTATTGTCTACGGTCATGGGAATCGAACAGGTCGCATTGAAAGCCGCACGTGAGTTTCTGGCCACCCACCCAGAGGAGCTGGGCCACGCCTTGCGCAACGCCCTCGGGCTACGCTTCGGGGTGCCCCTGGCGGCCCTGCGCTGGCTGGGGGCGCAGGCAGTCGCCTCGGGCAAGGTGAAGGCCCTGCGCATCGACGCACAGCCCCCCGGGCTCCGGATCACCACCGAGGTGGACCTCATGCAGACCCCCATCCGGGCCTCCTTTGTGCTCTACATCGACCGGGTGGAGCTGAGCGAGGCCCAGGCCCTCGTGGCCCTGCGGGTGGAGGAGGTGAGCCTGGAGGTGACCGGGCCCGCCGAGACTCCGGTGGCCGCCCTCATCAAGTCAGGCGCCCTGGATCTGTCCAACCCCGGCACCCTGGCCGGCTACCTCCCCGGCCGCTCGCCGGTGCTGGTGGAGGCCCAGGGCAGCCGCCTGGTGCTGGACTTCATGCAGGAGCCCCGCATGGGCAACAACCTGCGCCTGCGCCAGGCCCTCGGGCTGCTGGGGTCCTTCGTGAAGATCCAGGCGGTGGGCTCCCACAGGGACCACTTCGACGTGGTGCTGCGCGCCTTTCCCCGGGGCATTGGCGAGGCGGTGAGGGCCTTCAACCAGCACCTGGTGGCCCCCACAATCATCCGAATGCTCCCCGGGGGAAGATAGCGCCGGCAGGCACGAGGGCCATCCGGCTCGGGCAGAGGACTTTCAGTAGTCCCGGCCCGAGAGGGGGACGTTTTTTTCGGCGTCCGACAGGCGCAGCAGCTCCGCCGCCGAGGCCCGAGCCCGGTGACCGGTGGCCAGGTTCACCCGCTCCAGGTAGACAAGCGTCGCCATGGGGTAGTGGCGCTCCATCCGGCGCAGCAGACGGCGCAGCCCAGGCACCCACTCCTCGGTCACGGGGGCCTTGCGCATGTGAGCGGCGTTGGCAGAGCTCAACCGCACGTGCCAGACCTTCAGCTCCAGGGTGGCTGCGCCCCGGGCCTCCACCGCACCAAAGGCCCCTGCCCAGCTCCGGCGCTGCTTCACCTCGAGCCGGTTGTCCGAGATCTTCTCGGCCCTGGGAGCCCACCTCCACACCTGGCCGATGCGCCGCCGCTTGCGGGCCAGCCTGCGCCCGTCCGCGGCGAGGAGCGTGGCCAGCAGCAGCAGGTGTCGCTCGGGATCCGCCGTGGGCAGCCAGTGGCCCGCCCTCCGATTCTCCAGCGCTGCGCGAAAGGAGACGCCTCCGTTGCTTGCCCTGGAGGCCTCCTCGAGGGTCACCTCCAGGCCAGGTCTGTACCCCCTCGCCAGGAGAGTCCTGTAGCCCGTAAATCGCTTCGGCACGCCCCCGCCGACCCAGTGGTGCCGGCGGGTCTGGCGCAGGGGGAGGGAGGAGAAGCCCGCGGCCAGGCGGCGGCGCACCGCTTCCATGTGGCAGTCGACGCAGTCACGCTTCCCGGAGAACGCCCCCTCGGCCAGCTCCTTGCGAGTCTGAAACCAGCACATGAGCGTGGGGGTGATGCGCGCTCCCTTGGGGTCGTGGCAGCGCAGACACACGGTCCGCAGCGCCTTCGGGTCTGCCCTGGTGGGGTGTGGCGCCCTGGTGCTGCCCCGAGCTCCGACGATGACGCTCTCGCCCCCCGGGCCCTTGCGAACGTGGCAGGTGGCACAGGTGATCCCCTCCGAGCGCATGGCCGGGTCGAAGCCGGGGTTCTTCACCAGCACCGGGCGCAGCACGTTCCCCCCTCGCAAGCCCTTGACCAGGTGGCGCCGTTGATTCTGCACCGGGATGTGACAGTTGAGGCAGAGCCAGCGGGGAGAGCTCTTCTTGTGGAGCTCGGCCTGAAACTGCAGGTCACTCAGCGCCGCCGCGTGGCTGGAGCCACGCCACTCCTTGTAGATGGCCTCGTGACAAGCCCCACAATGGCTGGCCCCAGCTCCGCCCACTCCCGAGACCGGAGCGAGCTGGGGCAGCACGAAGGCAAAGCCCTGCTCCTTGCCGAAACGGCTGGAGAGGGGCGTCACCTTTTCGCCCCTCACCATGCGAGAGCGCCTCTGCCCTCGCCGCTCCCCGTTGTTGCACGCCCCCGCGCCGGGCACCAGGGCGAGCGCGGCCAGGGCCATCGCGGTCAAGGGGGTCCAGTCGACAACCATCCTGGACGAGGGAGCAGACATTGGGATCACCACCAGGCAGACAGCTCCTCTGCCAGGCCCATGGTAGCCATTCTGGGAGCCCTGGCAACCGGCAGACCGGCAGGGGCGGCCGGGCGCCTACTCGATGTCATCCTCCACGTATATTGATGCACCACCCACCACGCGGTTCTCGCTGTCCACGGTGGCGGTGCGCTCGTAGGTGGAGAGGTCGTCGTCGCAGTCCAGGTCGGCGTGGGCGCCCACGGTGAACATGGCGCTGGTGCCCGAGCCGGTGGAGTCGAAGCGGTAACGGAAGTAGTGGGGGTCTGAGATCTCGAAGCCCACGGCCTGCCAGGTCTGGTCGTCCCAGGTGCTGGCGGTGCACCTGTCCCCGGGCTGGCCGCAGCAGGAGGCCGTGGGGGTGATGCCAACGGTGGCGGGGAAGGTGTGGGCCTGTGTGACTCCGGAGCGGTCCACCACAGCGCCCCTCTCGAAGTATCCCCGGGCGCCATCGAAGATCTTCTTCAGGTTGGGGGGAGCCTCGGTGACACGGCTGCGCTTGAGATACTTCATGAAGGCCGGGACCGCCACGGCGGCGAGGATCCCTATGATCGCGACCACTATCATCAGCTCGATGAGCGTGAACCCTCTGTCTCGCCTATGGGTGCCTTGCATGAGGCCTGCCTCCGTAGCTCACTGTCATTGGAAACACCTCAGAAACACCTCGAAACACCTCGTCCAGCTCCATGCTCCCGAGCTCCAAGTATCCGGAAGCATTCAATGCAACTTTGTTGCCATCCATTCACAGCACCGAACGTCTGTAACTGGCTGAGATCACACATGCGCTCCAGACCACCCGCCCACTGCGCAGGTGCACTGGTGACGATTATCGTCAGCGGAGTGACAAAAAGTGGCACAGTGCTCACGAAAACAGCAGCCCAGGCCGGGCTCCCGAGGCAGTCCACGGACATGAAACCCCTTGCGATCAATTATGTGGTACGTTATTATCATCAATCGATATCATCCGCCGGAGGAGCCCACATGTCGGAGCGACCACCCGCTGCCCACCCTGGCGAGGTCCTGGCGCGCGACTTCCTGCAGGCGCGCTCCCTGAGCCAGTACCGCCTGGCGACCGATATTGGCGTGCCTCCGATCCGCATCAACGAGATAGTGCACGGCAAGCGCGGCATCTCCGCCGACACTGCCTTGCGGCTGGCCCTGTACTTTGGCAACGAGCCCGGCTTCTGGATGCGCCTCCAGGCGGACTGGGAGCTGCGCCGCGCCAGGGAGCGCCTGGGGTCACGCCTGCGAGAGGAGGTGAGATGTTCGGCTCCCGCGCCAGGCCCGGGCCCGGGCCCGGGCCCGGCTCCCACGCGCTCGGCGCCCGGCCCTCGGCCAGGCGCCACCGCGGCCGAAGCGCCGCGAGGAGATCTCCCCCTGGAGGATCACCTGCTTTAGTCTCTCGCCCTCTTTCGGTACCCTTCCAGGTCAGGAGGAACAGATGCCCCTATCCGGAACCTTTGACACGATGCAGCTCACCGACGTGATCCAGTGGATCCACACCACCGAGCAGTCGGGCACCCTCACCGTGTCTGT
>JAJRWW010000126.1 GCA_024276595.1 Myxococcota bacterium | reverse complement strand
TACCTCGACGGCCGGAAGAAGGACACCCGCTTCTCGGTGGAGTGGAGCCGTGAGGAGATACAGTTTCTCAGGGGAGAGCGCCGCTCCGCAAAGAAGATCTACAGCCTTTTCGGGATCACCGAGCCCGTCCCCCCGGTGCCAGACGACGACGACTGGGATTGACCCCACCGGCCTGGCTGGCGCCTCCGCACCGCAAGGCGCTTGGCCCCGCCAGGGCAAAGGACGCAAAGCCAGGTAATACCGCCAGCCGAGTCAATGCTCCCTGCCCAACTACCTTTTGGTGTTGGGGCGCACCAGGAGCTGCTGTGCCGGGCCGAAGCAGAGCCGACGTACGAGGAGTATCGAAAGCAAGGTGCCCATGCCCGTGGAGCCCACCAGCATGAGCATGACCACTATCTGGTAGCGGATGGCCACCAGTGGGTCCAGCCCAGCCAGGATCTGCCCGGTCATCATGCCAGGGATGAAGACCACCCCGGCGGCCATCATGGAGTTGATGGAGGGGATCATGCCAGCGCGCATGGCGTCGCGGACCATGTCGCGGCTGGCCTCCTTGTAGTCAGCGCCCAGGCAGAGCTTCAGCTCCACCTCTGCGCGCTGCTTGCGCAGATCCCCCAGCAGCCGCTCGGTGGCCACGGCAATGGCGCTCATGGAGTTGCCGATGACCATGCCCGCCAGGGGGATGAAGTACTGGGGCTTCCACCAGGGCTTGACCCCCACCACAAGCCCTGTGACCAGGATCGAGGTGATGGAGTAGCTCAGGAGCATGGAGAGGGCCAGGGGCCAAAAAAGCGACACCTGGCTCTCCCTCACGCGACCCCTGGCGATCTGAGCCGCAAAGCCGGTCATCACGACAAACACGCCCATCACCAGCCAGACGCTGTCGAGCTCGAAGATGTACTTGAGCACGTACCCCAGGGCAAAGAGCTGCACCACCGTGCGCACGGCCCCCACCGCCAGGTCTCGCTCCAGCCGCAGGTGGTGCACCAGGGAGGTGATCCCCATGGCCAGCACGAACCCGAACCCGAGGACCACCCGCCACAGGCTGATCTGAACCACGTCCATCTCTTCAGGCCTCCTGCATCCTTTCAGGCCTCCATCTACACCCGGTGCCCTCGCACAGCCAGCACGGTGGGCTGAACCTCCGGTGGGCAGATGTCCTGGTGGCTCACCATCACCGTGGTCACCCCTGTCTGCTGGAAGATGCGCCCCACCAGGCGCATCACCGCATCCCGGCTTTCGGTGTCCAGGCCGCTGGTGGGCTCATCCAGCAGCATCACCTCGGGCGACAGAAGCAGGCCCCTCAGAATACAAAGCCGCTGGAGCTGTCCCAGGGAGAGGGTCTGGGCGTGGGCATCCAGGGACACCCCCTCCAGCAGGACCTCCCCAAGCCGACCCTCCAGCGTCCTGTCGTCGGGAGGCCGAAGGTCGCCATTGGCGGCGAAGCGAAAGGGCAGCAGGAGGTTCTCCCGAACGCTCCCGTCAATGGCCGTGGGCGACTGCTGAACCGAGAGAATGGACCGGCGTAGGCGGGGGGGCGGGTAGTCCGCCAGGGCTCGTCCGTCGAAGCGGATCTCCCCAGATGATGGCTCCTCCAGGCGATTTATCAGGCGCAGCAGGGTAGACTTGCCCACGCCCGATGGGCCCGTGACCAGATAAAACCTGTCGGGATACAGGCTCAAGCTCACGTCCCGAAACAGGGATGACCCCGGCTCGAAGCCGAAGCAGACCTGGCACAGCTCCACCTTGGGCCGGGGCGAATCCATGGGAACGCACAATAGCGCACAAGCCCCCCAGGCGCACCCCGGGATTCGATCCGGATTCGATCCGGATGCCACCAGGAGCCACCGTGCTTGACTCCAGGCGCCAGTTCCGGGAAAACCTCAGCAGGAGAACAATGATGATCGAACGAACCAGCCATCGAAGGAGCGTCACCGGGGTCAGGCTGCACTTGCGCACCTGGGAGCCCGAGGGCGAAGTGACAGGGGCGCTTTTTCTCTCCCATGGCCTGGGAGAGCACTGTGGCCGCTACGCCCACGTGGCAGAGCATTTCACTGCGAAGGGCTGGGCGGTCTTCGGCCAGGATCACTACGGGTTCGGGCTCTCGGAGGGACGACGGGGAGATGTCCCCTCCTTTGACGTGCTCGCCCAGGACCTCAATGCCCTGCGCGATGAGCTCCGGCGGGAGCGGGGCGACAGCCTGCGCCTGGTGCTCCTGGGACATTCCATGGGCGGCCTCGTGGCGCTGTCGCTCCTGCGCCTCTTCCCCGGGGCCTTCCGTGAAGCGGTGGTCATCGCACCGGCCCTGGACGTCTCCAGGGGCGTCAACCCGGTGCTGCTGGCGCTCTCCAAGGTGCTCAGGGTGCTTCTGCCCTTCGTCACCCTGGACAACACCCTCGCCCCCGAGGACATCTGCTCGGACGAGGCGGTGGTGGAGGCCTACAGGTCTGACCCGCTGGTGCACCGGCGCATCTCGCCGCGGCTCTTCGGTGGAATGGTCGACGAGGGCCGCAGGCTGCGCGGAGCACCCGCCGTGCTTGGAGGAGACCTGAGGCTGCTTTTGCTGCACGGCAGCGGGGACCCCATCTGCGCCAGAGAGGACACGGAGCGGCTGCACGACGCTCTTGCGCTGGAGCACAAGGAGCTGGAGATCTTCCCCGACATGCTCCACGAGATCCTCAACGAGAAGGAGCAGGCCAGGGTCCTCGCCAGGATCGACTACTTCCTGGGTTGACGGGGCCAGGAGCGCTGCGCCGGCAGGCCAGACCTAGAACGGGATGTCGTCGTTGTCCGGCTCTGCCGGGGCGTCGCTGTCGTCGGGCAGCGGCGGCTCCTCGAAGCCGCCTCCCCCGCCGCTGCGTCTGCCACCGCTGAGAAAAAGAACCCGGTTCGCGACCACCTCGGTGGTGTAGCGGGTGTTGCCGTCGCGGTCCTCCCACTTCCGGGTCTGAATCCGACCCTCCACGTAGGCCTGGCTGCCCTTGCGCAGATACTCGTTGCAGCTCTCGGCGCTCTTCCCCCAGACGACTATCCGGTGCCACTCGGTGCGCTCCTGGGGCTGTCCGTCCTTGCCGGTCCAGCGCTCGGAGGTGGCCATGCGCATGTCGCAAACAGCCTGGCCGCCCGACGTGTATCGAAGCTCCGGGTCTGCCCCGAGGTTGCCCACCAAGATGACTTTGTTTATCCCTTCGGCCATGCTCCTTGCTCCTCGCTTGGGTCAATCGAAGGCACTGTAACCTCAGCAGAGGCGATGTCAACCGCAGCCCCTTGGCGACCAGTGTCGCCGACCTGTCTCCTGTGGTACCCTGGCATCAGCGATCATGAGCCGACGATCCTTCAGACAGCAGGCGCCCATGCGGGCGCCCATGCGGGCGCCCATGCAGGCGTCCACCTGGAACGATGACCAACAGCCAGAAGATCGATTCACAAGCGGCAGAGGCAGCCCGACCCCCGCATGATGAACGAGCGCTGGGCGTGGAGGCAACTCAGCGAGCCCCTTCGCGGCCCAGGGCAGCCTCCACCATGGAGATGGAGGCCACCGTTCGGGTGCAGGGCTCTGGCAGCTTTGCAGAGGCTTCGGCTGGATCCGGCGACCCTGTGCACGACAGCGCCGCGCAGGGAAGCCAGGGATCGTCCCCGGAGCAAGGCACCGAGCACGCCTCTGAGGCGGACCTTGCGGCTACCGACGAGCTGTGTGGCCGTACCTTGCAGCATTTCCGAGTCCTGGAGCGTATTGGCGTGGGCGGCATGGGCGCGGTCTACCGGGCTCAAGACATCTCGCTGGATCGTACGGTGGCCCTCAAGGTCATCCGCTCCGAGGAGGTTGGTGTAGGCGCTCAGCGGGAGCGGTTCTTGCGCGAGGCGCGAGCCCAGGCCCGG
>JAJRWW010000125.1 GCA_024276595.1 Myxococcota bacterium | reverse complement strand
GCCGGGGCTCTCCATGCCGTGGCCGGTGATGACCGTTGCCAGCTCCACCCGAGCCGCGTCCGCAGGGATCGGAGCTGTCTGCGGCCCGTAGGTGGCGTTGTAGCTCGCGTCGAAGGTGCCCCCCGCGAAGAGGAAGTGGGTCTCCACGGGCCGGCTGGGCTTTCCCTTGTTGGACAGACGCAGGTCCAGGCTCACCAGGTAGGGCTGCTGGGAGTAGAAGGCGAACCGGCGGGTGGTCCCCCCGGCCAGCAGGGGCAGCAGGCCGGAGACGTCGTGCACCCAGCGGCCCTCGCGGTGGTAGGTGGTGATCCAGCGCCCCAGCTCGGTGGTGCACTGGGTCGGATCCGACTCGTCGCAAAGGTACAGGTACACGATGTAGTCCCAGGCGGGGCAGTCCCCGAACTCGTCGCCGCCCAGGCAGCCCAGGTACAGGTCCAGGGTCATCGTGTCGAAGGTCGCCATGGTGGCTGCGTCCGGCAGGTCGACGTCCACGTATGCTCGTTGCCCGGACCAGGTGGCGTCCTGGACCAGCTCCCCGGTCAAGATGGGGATCACCGTGGCGTTCTCCGCGTCCAGCCGCTCCTGGCGGGAGGCCTCGAAGTTGTAGTAGATGGCCTCGTTGGCGACCATGGAGAGGTTCGGCGCGAACCAGCCCCGGCCGGGATCGTAGCGGGTCAGGTCGGCGAAGCTGCCAATGTAGCGCAGTCGCTGGAAGCGGTCGATGGCCAGGCCCCAACCTGGGTACTCCATGAGCTCTCCCAGGCCACCGCCGAGGCTCTTTGCCGAGATGGTGACGTAGTGAACGCGGTCGATCCACCAGTCGTACTGCTGCTGGCCCTGGGCCAGCAGGGCAGAGGTCACCTGCTCCTGGATCGTCTCCAGGGACCCGGCAATGGAGCCCGGGAGGGAGTACATGGATGTGAAGAACAGGTGGGTGTTTGGCGGCAAGCGCTCGAAGAGGGCCTCCGCATCTCGTTCCCAGATGGGGGTCGGCCAGCCGGTGGTCTGGCGGGGATTGTCAGGGATAAACAGGTAGCTGTCGCAGCCCGACCAGAGCTCGCTCAGCAGGAGGTCCCCCTCGGTGGTGGGGATCGTCAGGTCCTGGGCCAGAGAGTAGAGGGTCGCGTCGTCGCTGGACGCCACAAAGCCCCGCTCGGCCAGCCCCAGCTCCTCGCAGGGGCTCGGAGCGACTGTGGCGTCCGAGCCCCCGTCTGGGGCCCCGTCGGCCGCAGTCGCGTCCCCGCCGTCTGGGCCCCCATCAGCGCCACCGCCACCTTGCCCGCAAGCCGCCCCGCCCAGGAGCAGCGCAGCGGTGCCGAGGGCCGCCACCAGGGCCGAGAGCGGCAGCCGCCCTCGAGGCGCCCCAGAGGGATCCATGGACGCTCTGGACACCACACACCTTCGGGCCGAAGGTTGCGCCGCTGGTTGCGGCGTACCACGAGAGTACCGCATCTTCTTCTCCTTTGTCTGGCCAGGACCCATCCACTGACCGCACATTATCATACCAGGGGTGGGGCCGCTTCCCGGTGGCGGCCATCCCCTGGGGTCGAGGCTGGGCTGGGAGCCGGGGGCCCCAGCGCCAAAGCACGTGTTGGGAATCCCAGGCTTCTCGGAGTCCTGTGATTGATGTCCGATTTTTTTGTCGCACTAAGGGGCTAGACACCGGACGAGGGATCTCAGAGGATAGGGTTGAGCTTGTATAAGATGGGGTTGGCAATTGGGACTGTACGGACGGCGAGTACGGCACGAGCGGTGATGGCGGTACGGACGGGCTCGGAGGACCGGGCGGTACGTCGGGGTTCGATGGGCTGCTCCTCACACCCGGCGCCGGGGAGCGCGGGGAGATGCCCGTCGGACCGTGACGGTATCCGCCGGCTACTGAATCTGGAATCCCGCTCGAATGTAGGCGTTGACCGCGGCGGCGGTGAGGTCGTCTCGCCAGTGGTACTTGGACTGCTCCACGGCGGCGGCCATGAAGGCGTCGAAGCTCGCGGTGAGCCCGATGGAGGCGGCGTAGGTGGCGATGGTGCGGTCGGGGTCCACGAAGGACACCTGCTCCACCGTGGCGTTGGTCTCGCCGGTGGTCGTGAGCCAGTCGGCCATGGACACCGAAGACCCGGTGGAGAACCAGCCCCGGCTCCAGACGTCGGGCGGGTACGGGGCGCTGGACCAGTAGGTGTTGTCGTACAGCGTCGCGCCGGCGGCGTCGTTGTTGGTGCCCATGAGGAACCCGCCGCCCGGCTGCTGGATGATGTTGTTGAAGATCTCCACCCCCGTGGAGCTGGCGTCGCAGTGGATCCGGAAGCCGAAGGTGCGCTGATCCATGGGGTCGGGCCAGGTGGGCCGGGCCCAGTTGTACACGATGTTGTCGTGCACGGAGACGTTGTCGTAGGGCCCGTCACCCTGCAGGAGCAGCACCCGGATATTGCCGGTGCCGAAGTCCTGGTGCGCGGCGATGTTGCCCGAGATCTCCAGGTCCCGGATGAGGGAGTGGCCGCTCGTCTCCACGGTGGTGTAGGAGCCCACGCTGATGCCGGTGCCCTGGGCCTGGGTGTCGATGTCCCTACCGCCCAGGATCACGTTGTTGCGGATGGTGCCGCCCACGTACTCGTCGCCGTCGTTCTGGGTGGAGCCGAAGGTGATGCTGATGGGGTTTT
>JAJRWW010000124.1 GCA_024276595.1 Myxococcota bacterium | reverse complement strand
GGCGATCTTTCGGGCGCTGACGGCCCCGGCCTTCACCAGGTCGGCCGGGTCTGCGATGCGCCCGGCGACCTTCCGATAGGCCAAGATGGCGTCCACCTCCTCGTAGGTCAGGTTCGGCAGCGTGTACAGGGTCGCCCGGTCGGCGGTGTTCAGATCCACCCCGTCATCCAGCAGCTCCTTCAGGGTGTCGAAGGCGTTGGTGGTTATCTCTCCGGAGTCCTTGAGGTCCAGCAGGTCCTCCTCGGTCTGCACATCGATGAAGACCCCGTAGTCTGCCGCCCTGGCGGCTGTCCCGAGAAACAGGGTCAGGGCGAAGGCAAAAACGGCCAACAGACGCGCTCGGAGCGCACGGGCCAGGCCGCCCGTAGGGTGGCGGTGGGTGCCTTCAGTCACAGGTCACCTCCTCGCAAGCGCCCCACATTCCACGGCCTTGGGTGCGGGCCAGCAGCTCCAGGGCCTCGAACTGTGCCTCCTGCTGGTCGCCGTTGGGGGGTATGTGCAGCACGCAGGCGTAGCCCAGCTCCACCAGGCGGCTGTTTACCTGGGTGCCGTGCAGGGAAACGTAGGCCAGCAGGCGCCCGTAGCGGTCCTCGCACTCCACGTCGTAGTCGAGGTCTATCCGCTGGGTGATCAGCGTGGTGGTGAGCCACTGCTTGGCCTCCTGGCCGTAGCAGTCGGTGGCCCCACCGGTCGTCTCGGGCGTGTCCACCATGAGCAGGCGCACGGTCTGGCCTCCGGAGAGCTCGATGGTGTCTCCGTCGATCACCCTCACCACGGTGTCTCGGGACGGCCCACAGCGCTCGTCGGGCTCGCACGAGGAGACGCTCGGGAGGATGAACAAGGCCAGGGCGCACAGCCCCAGCGGTGACGATGCTCGAGTCATGGAGCTCATCAGGGGCAGGTGGGGTTGGCCTGCCCCGGTGAGCCCAGGTCTCCGTCCCCGTAAGTGGCGGCGGCGTCGCACCAGGCCCCTGGAGCGTCGTTCAGAGCCGGGTCCAGCGCTGTGGCCGAGAGGGACGCGGCCACCCCGGAGGAGGAGGAGGCGTAGTAGACCTGGTCCAGGATCACATCGGCGAAGCCGACCACGACCGTCTGGTTGGAGTTGGTCAGGGCAAAGCCGAAGGGCCCCTCGGCCTCGGGCAGCCCGCCGTTGGCGAGTGGGTCGGTGTTGCGGGCGAACACCACGTAGGTTCCAGCGGTCACCCGGATGCAGTCCACGCTCTCGATGGTCGTCGCGGTGGGGTTGTCCGCCCTCCCGAGCTGCAGGCCGTTGAGGTCGGCGTCCTGGGCGAAGTACACCTCGAACCCCTCGCCCGCCCCGTCGGAGACGGCCGCGGGGTTGGCCATTATCTCGGTGATCACCACGTCTCCAGCCAGCGGGGGCGACACCTCCCGCTCGGTGCTGGTGATGGGATCCACGCAGGTGACCGGGGGCACGTAGCTGCAGCTCGGGTTGGCCTCCCCCGGGGTGCCAAGGTCTCCGGCGCCGTAGGAGATGAGGCCCTCACACCAGCTCGTGGCGTCGTCGTTCTGGATGGCGTCGAGGATGTCGCCGTCCAGGGAAGTGGAGGCGCCGTCGGCCACCATGGAGCCGGTGTAGGCGATCTGGTCCAGCACCGCTCCGTCGTAGCCAACGAAGAGAGAGCCGCCGGAGTTGCTCAAGGTCAGGCCGTCGAAGACCATGTCCACCGGGGGGAGGCCGCCGTTGAGCCCGTTGTCGTCCGAGAGGGCGAAGAGCACATAGGTGCCCGCGGCCACCGGGCGGCATTCGGCCCCACCCACGGTGAAGCTCACGGTGCCCGGCTCCTTTCCCAGCTCCAGGCCGATGAGGTCTGCCGCCTGGGCGAAGTACACCTCGAACCACTCGCCGTCCGAGTCGGGGGCGGCGCTCGGGTTGGGCATGAGCTCGGTGATCACGACGCTCCCGGCGGTGGGTGGGACGATGTCCCGCTCCGATCCGTTGTCCAGGCACTTGCCCGTGGGGTTTACGCTATCGCAGGCGTCGTTGGCCTCTCCCGGGGTACCCAGGTTGTCGGTGACAAACTCGGTCTGCGAGTCACACCAGTCGTTGATCACGTCGTTGCCCTGGGCGTCGGGCACCAGCCGGCCGTCGTAGGAGAGGGAGACGCCGCTGGTGGCCTCCACGTACACGATCTCGTCCACAATCGTGGAGTTGCACTCGATGGCCAGGCGCCCGCCGGTGTTGGTGAGGCTGCCCAGGTCGTCGGCGTAGTAGTAGTCCATGTAGGGCAGCGGCGCCGCCTCCAGGCGCCCACCAAAGACCACGTAGTCACCCGGAGGGATGGTGCCGGCATCGATGACGTGGGTCTTGCGCCCGGTGCCGTCGGCCCGGCTGTAGGCCAGTGTGACGCCCCGCAGCACGATGGGGGCAGAGGTGGCGTTGTAGACCTCGAACCACTCCAGGCCGTCGTCGGATCCCTCGGGGTTGGGCATGACCTCGGTTATCACGAGATCCCCCGGGAGCAGGTTGGCCGCACAGACCGAGCCGCTGTCGTCATCCCCGCAGGCCGCCAGGGAGCCGGCGAGCAGAAGGGATATGGCGCACAGCGACGCCGCGTGAAAAATGATGCGATGGTGTCTCATGCCTACTCTCCAGTGCTACTTTTTGGGCGCCGGGGCGCGGTCTTTCTCCGGGTGCCAGCGGGAGAAGTCCGGGACCTTTTCCGAGCCCCTGATCTGCCCCGGCAAGTTGATAATCATCTGAAGCTCGTCCCGTCTCCGGTACCTGTTGTACCAGGTGGTGACCCGGCCGGTCACGCGCACGAACTCCCCGGCGAAGCGGGCTATGCGGGAGGCCCCGAAGACGTCCTTGTCGAAGAAGATCAGGGCGAAGTCCGAGCCGCGGCGCCGAGAGAGCATGACCTTGGTGGGGCCGCGGTCCCCGAGCTTGATGCGCGCCACCGTGGCCAGGATGACCACCTTCTTGTTGAGGTGCTCCTGCAGCCGCCTCAGGGAGTCCCAGTTGGTGAGCTGGATGTAGTTGGGCTTGCCCTCCGCGTCGCGCTCGAACTCGCGGATGAAGTCTGCCCTGGCGTTCCACCAGGCCAGCCGCAGGGCGTAGTCCGGGTAGTGCATCTTGTTCGGGTCCCAGATCCCCACCTTCCTGGCCCTGGCCTCCTTCTGGGCTGCCACGAACTCCTTGTGGAAGCGCCGGGAGTAGCTGTACTTGGTAAAGTAGGGGCTCATGCCCGCGCGCACGCACTCCAGGTTGTAGTTGACCCACTTGCCGTTCTTCTTTGCGAACACGTACACCAGGTAGCGGTTGAAGCGCCCGCGGATCTCCTTGGGGTGGTCCCGCTCCAGGCGCACCGTCTTCACCCCGTGAAAGAACCTCTCCGCGAACTTCTTGGCGTCCATGCCGAGGGGAGTGGCCATCTTCACGGGCCTTTTCCGGGTGCCCATCATGGCCTTGAGGTACGTCTCCCACCCAGCGGAGAAGAGGCGCTTCTCCCGGGTGTGCTTGAAGGTCTCCTCCGTGTCGATGGCCAGCAGGCGCAGGCTGGTGCGGAGGCCGGAGACCTTGATGGTGTCGCCGTCGATGATCGCCCTGGGGGCCAGCGGGAACTCGCCGATGACCAGCCCGGTGGACTCGAACCTCTGCAGGCTCTTTTGGAGCATGGAGCGGTTGTATCGGCGGGTCCTTCGGGAGTCGGGACCGGGGCACGAGGCCAGGCTCGCCAGAAAGGCGACCCAGGCGAGAGACATGGCCACGTTGAGGAGTGATGACGCCCTGAGGGGGGCTGGGGGCTGCTTTGGCTCTTTTGTCAGTTGCATGGTCTGTTCTGTGCACCTGGAGTGCCCGGAGTCCCCACCTCGGTCGGGCTGGAGACCGGGGATGCGTCCTGGCACCAGTTGCTCTCCACGTTGTCAGGGTCCGCTATGTCGTTGGCGTCCGCGGTCAGCTCGAGGCTCCCGTCAAAGGACAGGGAGCCGATTGTCGGCAGGTTCTGGTAGACCACCTCGTCCACGAGCTCGTTGCACACAAGGAGCTGGAGCACCCCCGCGGGCTCCAGGTCCGAGGAGAGGTCGTCCTGGTAGCCGTAGTCCACGTGGTCGGGGAGGCGCTCGGGGTCCTGGCGGCCGAGCACCACGTAACCCCCAGGGGGCACCGTGAGGGCCGGGTCGCGGACCATGATGGTCTTCTCGCCTCCGCCCATGATGTCGTACAGGCGGATCTGGACCCCCGCCATGTTCAGCGACTCGTTGCCGCGGTTGTGCAGCTCGATCCACTGGCCGTAGGTGTCCACCTCGGACTGGGGGCCGCGGATCTCGCTGAGCACGAGCTGCCCGTCGCTGGTGGGAGTGCAGATATGCTCCAACATGTCCCGCTTGCAGCCGCCAAAGGTGCCAACAGCCACCAGCCCGAGCCACAGCAAGGGTCGAAAGAACGCAGGTCTCATCAT
>JAJRWW010000123.1 GCA_024276595.1 Myxococcota bacterium | reverse complement strand
TCACGCAATGGGGCGAAGCGAAAATCCTCTGCGTCGAACAGCGCCATGAAAAGCTCATATGCCTCGACGTTGTCGCAGTCGATGAACCGGCCATTCATGCGCAAGAACGTGTCTGTGACGAAGAACGCGACTGGCTTGTTTCCATCCACGAATGCGTGGTTCATCGCGAGGCTCTCCATGAGCGCCGCGGCCTCGTCGATGAGGGTGTCGTAGTATCCGAGCTGCGGTCGCATGAGAGCAGACTCGAGCGCTCCCAGGTCGCGAACGCCGTCACCACCGCCGAAGGCCTCGATCAGAAGCTCGTGCATGGCGAGCACCTCCACGAGCGTGGGGTACTGTCGCACCTACTTCGCCAACAGCTTACCGAGCTGACGATTCCGCTCTACGCTCGCGCGAAAGTTGGCCAGCACGCTCGCCCGCGGAGTCTGTGAGTCCCGGTGCTCCAGGTACAATCGCATGGCGTCCTCCAAAATCGCCTGGAAGTGCCGCCCCTCTTCCCGAGCGACCTGGAGCCAGAGGCGCTGGAGACCTTTTTCAACACAGTTGTTCGGGCTCTGGCCCGGCGGAAGCTCTTTCCCAAGCAGCTCCGTACTTGCCTGGATTCCAAGGGCCACGGCAGGATGGTAAGTATTGCGCTGGACCGAGGCTTCCTCGACGGTGACCTGCTGTGGTGGCTCAAACAGGACGAGATGGATCGAAGCCAGGATACTCAACCCGAGATGCCAATAGTCAGCATGGTGTGTTACCCTCCGTGTGTCGCTGGCCGTTGTTGAGTTGCTGGCTTTGGTGTCGCCGGCCCTGGTGTCGTTGGCCCAAGGGAAGGAGCTTGTGCATGCGCATCTATCGTCTTTTTCATTGCACAGTGTTTTTGTTGGTGGGTTCTCTGGCCATGGGGTTTGCTGCTGTGGCCTGTGGGGGCAGCCAGGTGAACGTGGTGCTTCCCGACGACTCGCGCAGCAGGGTGGTGGCCGGGGACGTCCTGTATGACCTCGTAACCGACAGGCTCGTCTCCACGGTGACCGTCACCGTGGCGGACAGCGAGGGTCGGCCGCTGTCTGGCCAGCTCGTGACCCTGGACGCCTCCCGGACAGCCGACATTGTGCAGGAGACCGACGGGCTCACCACCGACTCCGATGGCGTGACGGTCTTTCACGTCAGCACGGACACATTTGGACCAGGGACATTTGTGGCCACCTTGCCCGATCGGTCGCTGGAGCTGTCAGAGCAGGCGAGCGTGAGCTTTATCCTCCAGGCGAGCACGACCTTCGGGGAGCCGACCTTCGACACGCGGGGTGCGACCCTGGGCGTGGACCTGGTGCTCACGGACGCTGCTGGCGCGGTGGTGGGAGCGTCCGTTACGCTGCTGTCGGACCGGGCCAGCGACTCGATCCAGCCCGCCAGTGCGACCACCGGACCCGGCGGAGACGCCTCCTTCGTTCTCACTGCCATCGACCAGGGCGACATCGGGCCGAGCCTGGAGGTGAGCACCTTGCGGGGCGCGATTCCGCTGGACCCGCTCACCGTCGAGGGGCCGCGCATCTCCGGCGAGATATCCTTCGAGCAGGCATTCGGCGTGCTCACAAGCCCACGGGTCGGCCTGCTGTACATTGACTTCGATGGATGGAGCGACGGCTTGATCGGCGCCCCGGCGGAGCTCACCTCGGTTGGCATCGAGATCGCCAACGGAGAGACCGTGGGCTACTCGCTGGCCCTGCCGCTGATAGTGCCGCCCGAGGACCCGGTCCATCCCAACGAAGGGAGCTTCCCACCGGACTTTGAGCTGGCCGTCTACATCCCGGTGGTGTACGACGACGTGGGCACTGTGCCCGGGGAGATGGACGCCGGAGACACGCTGGTCGCCATCAGCTCATCCCTCCCGGTGATCTCCTGGCTCCAGGGCACCATGCCCGACACCGTGCCCGGCAGCCAGGAGGGGTACAACATGATGGAGATGCCCTCGGGCCAGACCGATCCGGCGATCTTTTCCTGGGACGACTGGGCGCACCAGTTGGACCTGAGCATTACCATGGCGGCTGTCCCCGACGGAGACGTGGGTGGCACGATCCACTTCGGCTCGACCATCCCCGCTGGCACCGACATGTACATGGAGCTGGTACTGCTGGACCCGGCTGCCATGGAGGCTGGCAACCCCTGGGACCCGGCCAACCACGCCGTGCTGGCAAACCTGCCCTTCACCTACGTGGCGGGCACCGACGTGCCCTGGTCCATGGCACTTCCGGACCTTCCGCAGGATCCCCACTACGACACCTGGACCACGAGCCTGGGTGGTGGGCTGGATCTGAGCTGGCTGGCGATCATCCTGTACGCTGACGTCAACCAGAACGGCCAGTGGGATCCCGGCTCCGAGCCGGCATACTCCCCTGAGCAGCCCTTCGGCATCGGGCAGATCTGGTTGTGGTACATGCACCCCGGCATGGATTGGATCTTTGGCGTGGCGTACGGAACCATTCATCCGGGTTGGGTCGTTGCGCGCATGCCCCTGGAGCTGCATGTGCTGGAGGTGTTTCCGGCAACCGGCCGCCTCCGGCTGGACGACACCGTGGAGCCGGGCCACACGGGCATCGCCTTCGAGGTGCGACGTGACGTGGCCGGTGAGGAGGTGGTGATCCTGAGCGGAGCCGATCTCGACACGGGCATTGTGGAGTCAGACGAGGTCTGGACGACCGAGGACGTGACCCTGGTTCAGCCCGGCGACAGGCTCGTCATCACCCAGGTAATAGACGACACGGAGCACCTCCCCCTGGACAGCCCGGTGGACTACGCCACCGACTAGCCCGGCATCTGCGACCGTGCTTGCGGTAGCATCCATGAGATGCAGTAGCCTACTGCTCGGCGTCCATGTAGGTGATCGGGAAGTCGCCCCAGAGCTGCAGCTCTGCGTCGTTTGGGGCGAAGCCGGTGATGCTCAGCCTGATCCGGCCCTGGTTCCAGTTGCGCCAGACGAAGCCGCCAGGCTTTGGTGTGTAGGGGATCTCCTCGTAGATGAACCCCAGCTTCACCACCCGCATGGTGACATCTGCCAGGTCGTCCAGGCGGTAATCCTCCCAGGCCGAGGGGTCCTCTGGCATCACGGCCGGGAGGGTGAAGGCCACCACCACGTTCGTGGTGCCGTCCGCCACGTTGGGGTCGTAGGAGGCGATCGCCGTGTAGGAGCGGCTCATGCCGTCCGGGCTGGGGTAGCCCTCGATTGCGTAGCTCTCCACCGAGTAGGTGAAGGGGACCGCCGGGATGGTGCAGAGGTCGCCGGTGCGCGGCAGGAGGCAGTGCCCGGTGGCCTCCACCGACCGGCAGACCAGGAGCTCCGACGAGGTCACCAGCACCTGTCTCTGATAGCTCCCATCGTGGCCAAAAG
>JAJRWW010000122.1 GCA_024276595.1 Myxococcota bacterium | reverse complement strand
CGGGGTGTGAACAAATCTTGACACATGGAGGAACGGAGATCCCATGCAGGAAGGATCAGGCCTCTGCGGCCGCTCGACTGACGCCCCGTAAGCGGCTATGATCCCTTTCATGTCCAGGTGGATGCACCGCTGTTGGATCGTCGGGATCGGGCCTTGACACGAGCGGAGGCTCTCTGGCCCGTGTCTTGCAAGAGAACGATTCTGGAAAAACCACCTGGCTGGAGGAAAGCCATGAAACGCACTACTATCATTCTCTCCCTCGCCACCGTACTTGCCATGGCCTTGCCCGCCGCTGGTTGCTGGTGGGTCTACTGCGAGGACGACCCCGTCTGCGAGGACTCCCTGTACGTGGATGCCGACGATCTCATGTACTGGTGCGACTGCGACGGCGAGAGCTGTCGCCCCTGGCTCTGCGGCGCCGACAGCGAGTGCGATGAGTACTCGTACTGTGACGACATGGCGGGCCAGTGCCGCGACAGCTTCATCTGTATCGACGACTGGGACTGCCCGTCTGGCACCCAGTGCGATCCCGCTCGGGGGATCTGCACGGACGACGACCTGTGCAACTTCAACAGCGACTGTCCCCTGGACTCCCACTGCGACCCGTACACGGCTCGCTGCGTGCCCGACAACACCGTGGAGTGCACCGAGATGAGTGGCTGCTCTGGCTCGGACATCTGCGTGGGCGGCGAGTGCGTGCCCGGCCCGGTGGGCTGCGAGGACAGCTCCGAGTGTGGCGCCGGGGCCTACTGTGACTCCGGGGACTGCGTGCCCAGCGGTCTTTGCAGCGACGACAGCGACTGCACCGACCCCCTGGCGCCCATCTGCGACACCCGCGGCTCCTGCGTGCCGGACAACGGTCCGCAGTGCTCAAACAACAGCGGTTGCTCCGTTGGTGAGCGCTGCGTCAACGGCCAGTGCGAGGTCATCCCCGGCCCAGGACCTGGCGACACCTGCCAGTTCGACGAGCAGTGCGAGGGCGGGCTGTGCATCAACGGCGAGTGCCAGGCTCCCTGCACCGACGTGTCCGAGTGCGGCACGGGCCAGGACTGCATAGACAACCACTGCCAGAACGTGGAGACCCCCGGTACCGAGTGTGTGCTCAACTCCGAGTGCGGCGTGGCCGAGGTCTGTGTCAACGGGAGCTGCGTGGGCGGCTGCGCGGACGACACCGACTGCCCCAACCCGGGCGACCGGTGCGACGCCGGGGTCTGCGTGGCCGACACCACGGCCACCGCCGAGTGCCAGAACAACGCCGACTGCAACGGCATCGAGGAGTGCGTCGACGGCGTGTGCCGCACCCCTTGCGCCGGTGATCCCGACTGCGCCGCCTGCGGCCTGCCGGTCTGCCATCTCTCCTACTGCTTCGACGCCGTCCCCGAGTGCGTCACGGCCGTGCAGTGCGCAGCAGGCGAAGTGTGTGCCGACTCCCAGTGCGTGCCCCAGTAGGCTACGCGCCCGGGAGGTGAGGCATCACCCCCTCTGAAATCCCACCCCAACAACCAGGGCTCGGCACCAGCCGGGCCCTGGGCCTTTTTGGGTCCGGTTGTTTCATCTGGATCCGTACCTATGGTATAGGAACCGGGCTGCAAGCAGGGAGTTTATTGGGCCATGACAAATGTCCTGACAGCGTTGTTCGGCACCAAGCACGAGCGGGAGATGAAGAAGCTCCAGCCCATGGTGGACAAGATCAACCGCG
Organism: Myxococcota bacterium; assembly: GCA_024276595.1. GTDB lineage: Bacteria > Myxococcota_A > Polyangia > HGW-17 > JAJRWW01 > JAJRWW01. Next base: position 10,347 of record JAJRWW010000122.1, on the reverse strand, counting down.
CCGAGCCGGCCGCCCGGAAGCTCTCGGACCACCAGCTCCGGGCTCGCATCGGCGAGCTTCGACAGAAGCTGGACGCTGAGGCGAGCGAAAAGCACCGCAAGGCCATGCTCGACGAGATGCTGGTGGAGTGCTTTGCCATCACCCGGGAGGCGGCCATCCGGTCCATCGGCCAGCGCCACTATGACGTGCAGCTCGTGGGGGGCGTGGTGCTGCACCAGGGAAAGATAGCCGAGATGAAGACCGGCGAGGGGAAGACCCTGGTGGCCACCCTGCCGCTGGTCTTGAACTCCCTGGAGGGCAGAGGTGCCCAGCTCGTCACGGTCAACGACTACCTGGCCAGGCGTGACGCCGAGTGGATGGGCCAGATCTACAGGTTCCTGGGCCTGTCGGTGGGGGTGATCACCCACGAGCTGAGCGATCGCCAGCGCCAGAAGGCCTACCGCTCGGACATAACCTACGGCACCAACAACGAGTTCGGCTTCGACTACCTCCGCGACAACATGAAGGACTCCATCGAGCGGTACGTGCAGCAGGAGCTGCACTACGCCATCGTGGACGAGGTGGACTCCATCCTCATCGACGAGGCCCGCACGCCGCTCATCATCTCGGGCCCAGCCGAGCAGGCCGCAGACCTGTACCTGAAGGTCAACGCCCTGATCCCGTCGCTCAAAAAGGACGTGGACTACTCGGTGGACGAGAAGGCCCACTCGGCCATGCTCACCGACAGCGGGGTGGAGAAGGTGGAGCGCCGCCTGGGCATAGGCAACCTGTACGATCCCCGCAACCTGGACTGGCTGCACCACGTCAACACCGCCCTCAAGGCGCACACCCTCTACAAGCGCGACGTGAGCTACCTCATCGAGGACGGCAAGGTGGTGATCATCGACGAGTTCACCGGGCGCAAGATGGAGGGCCGTCGCTGGTCCGATGGGCTGCACCAGGCGGTGGAGGCCAAGGAGAACCTCAAGATCGAGGAGGAGAACCAGACCCTGGCCACGGTCACCTTCCAGAACTACTTCCGCATGTACAACAAGCTGGCAGGGATGACTGGCACCGCGGACACGGAGGCGGAGGAGTTCCACAAGATCTACAAGCTGGACGTGGTGGTGATCCCCACGAACGTGCCCATTCGGCGGGTGGACGCCGATGACGTCATCTACAAGTCGGAGAAGGGGAAGCTCAGGGCCATCGTGGAGGAGCTGAGGGACTGTCAAGAGCGGGGCCAGCCCACCCTGGTGGGCACCATCAGCGTCGAGAAGACCGAGGTGATCTCCAAGCTGCTCAAGCAGGCGAAGATCCCCCACGAGGTGCTCAACGCAAAGAACCACGGCAGAGAGGCGCTCATCGTCGCCCAGGCGGGCCGCCCCGGGGCGATCACCATCTCCACCAACATGGCGGGCCGCGGCACCGACATCCACCTGGGGGGCAACGCCGAGTACATGGCAAAGGAGCAGGTGGACCCCATCGCGCAGCCTGAGAAGTACGCCCAGGTGCTGGAGAGGTTCAAAAAGAGCTGCGCCGCCGACAAGGAGAAGGTCCTGGCCGCAGGTGGGCTGCACATCGTGGGCACCGAGCGCCACGAGAGCCGGCGCATCGACAACCAGCTCCGGGGACGCGCGGGTCGCCAGGGAGATCCGGGGAGCTCTCGGTTCTTCCTGAGCCTGGAGGACGACCTCATGCGCATCTTTGGCGGGGAGCGCCTGAGGGGAATGATGGACCGGCTGGGCATGGCAGAGGATGAGCCCATCGAGCACCGCTGGGTGAACAAGGCCATCGAGTCGTCCCAGCGGAAGGTGGAGGGGCAGAACTTCGACATCCGCAAGAACCTGCTGGAGTACGACGACGTCATGAACCTGCAGCGCAAGTCCATCTATGGGCTGCGCAAGCAGGTGCTGGAGGGGCGGTACGTCCGGGAGCTGACCGAGGACGAGAAGAAGGCCGGCAAGGTGCCGGAGATTCCAACCACCAGCGGCGACTGGACCGTGGAGAAGCTGTCGGAGCGGGTGGAGCCGCGGGTCAGGTCCATCGTGGAGCATTTCTTCAACCAGAAGGCCTCGCAGAAGGTCTCCCGGGAGACCGAGCCGGAAGCTGCGGAGGTTAGCGATGACGTAGAGGACGGGAGCGGTCAGGAGGGGGACGACCCCCGGGGCGCCCAGGGGGCAGCGGTGGATCCGGAGCGGGTCACAAACGAGCTGTACCGCTACTTCGGCGCCATGGTGGATCTGCGCCGGCACCGCCGCAGCGCCGAGGACTGCATCCGGGAGGCCACCCGGGTCGTGTCCGAGTCCCTCGTGCAGCAGCGCGAGCGGATCCTGGACCTGGCGGAGGAGCTGCTGCTCAACCTCATCGACGAGTTCTGCCCCTCCGACCGGCACGCAGAGGTCTGGGACCCGGACGCCCTCGCCGATCAGATGAAGGAGACCTTTGGCTTTCGCCCCGAGATCAAGGCCAAGGAGCTGGACCGCGACATAATGGCGGAGAAGCTCTGGGAGCAGGTGGAGGCCACCCTGGAGAAGCGCGAGGAGGGGATGGGCCCCATCGCCTTTCTGTACTTCTGCCGTCACTTTTACCTGGACGAGATCGATGACCAGTGGATCGAGCACCTCAAGGCCATGGACCACCTGCGGGAGGGCATCGGGCTGCGAGGGTACGCCCAGAGGGATCCCAAGCTGGAGTACAAGCGCGAGGGCTTCGACCGGTTCGCGGAGATGGCCGCCCGCATCAAGAAGAACGTGGCGTCCAAGATATTCCGGGTGCAGGTGGAGTACGAGGAGGAGGAGCTCCCGGAGTTCGAGCACAAAAAGCGCCGGATGCAGATGCAGCACGCCTCAGGGGGCTCTTTGGGGGGATCTCCCCAGCAGCAAGCCCAGCGCAGGCCCAAGACCGTGAGGCGGCGCTCCCGCAAGGTGCAGCGCAACGAGCCGTGCCCCTGCGGCAGCGGAAAGAAGTACAAGCAGTGCCACCTGTCCAAGGACGAGGATGCCGCGCGGCGGGGCGAGGACCCGGAGTGGATGCGCAACGCCTCCTGATCCCTGGCTCCTGTCCGGGCGCGCCTCACGCTGCTAGCCCGAAAAATGCGCGGGGCCCGGGCTGCCCGGAATAAACCCTGCCCCGTTCCGGTTGTGCTACTCGGAGACCGGAGATGCTCCGAAAGAGCAAGGAAGCGCGAAAGAGAGCCGAGTTCGAGGCGCTGGTGATGCCGCACCTCGAGCCCCTGTACGGGACTGCGATGCGCATGACGCGCAACCCCCAGGAGGCCGACGACCTCCTCCAGGACACCTGCTTGAAGGCGTACCGCTTCCTGGACAAGTTCCAGCGGGGCACCAACTTCAAGGCCTGGATCTTCCGGATCCTGACCAACGTGTTCATCAACCGATACCGCAAGCTACAGCGGGATCGGGAGGTGCGAGGAGAGGTTGAGCGAGAGGGGCACCACTCCCACATCCTGGCCCAGGGGCCGGTGAGGGACGCCCTCAGCCCCGAGGAGGCGATCCTGGACCACATGATGTCCGAGGACATCCTCGCAGCCCTGGAGGTGCTGCCCCCGGACTTCAGGATGGCCATCATCCTCTCGGACGTGGAGGAGTTCTCCTACAGGGAGATAGCGGAGATCATGGACTGCCCGGTGGGCACGGTCATGAGCCGCCTGTACCGCGCTCGCCGAATGATGCAGAGGCTGCTGCTGAGCCATGCCCAGGACATGGGTCTGGTCACCGCCAGCGACAGCGGCGGTGTCGGGGAGCAGGCCGAGCAGGAGCTTGAGGGGGCCAGGGTGACGGATCTTGCCACCTACCGCAAGAGGACGCGGTGACACGAATGCAGTGCCAGGACATGGAAAAGTTCATCCACGTATACCTCGACCGAGAGTTTGCCGAGGAGGATCGCGCCGACTACGAGCGTCACCTCGCCGAGTGTGAGCAGTGTCGCCGGCTGGCGCGGTTCGAGCAACGCTTCAAGGCTCAGCTCAAGACGAGCCTCGCCTACCCCCGCATGAGGCTGGACGAGCGGGAGGCCGTGCGCGCCAGGATCATGCAGACCTTGGCCGAGGCGCCGCCCCTGCCGGCGGAGCACGGAGTCAAGAGGTGGATCCTGCGGCTGGTGCCGGCGGCGGCGGCGGCCGGGGTGCTCATGGCGCTCGTGCTGGGTGAGGGGGACGTGCATCCCCTGATGTTGGGCAGCTCGCTTCTTGTGAGCGAGCCCGGGCCCGTGCCCGAGAAGATCACTCGGGATCCCCACGTGCTGCGGGAGTGGTACCGTCGCAAGCTCGGGATCGCCGTCTTGCCGCCCAGGTTCACCGATGGGCGCACCTCCCTTGTGGGAGGGCGCATCGGGCGGGTGGACTCGAGCAGAGCCGCGCACCTCATCTACTCCCGGGGCGACAGCAGGTTTTCGGTGACCGTGTCCGCCTCCCAGCGCATTCCCTCCCGCGGCGTGGTCAGCAGGCGGATGGGCGACAGGAGCGTGTTCTTCTCCTACGGCCAGGATCACAACGCCGCCACCTTCCGTCACCACGGTGTGGTCTACACCATCGCCGGCAGCCTGCCTCGTAGGGATCTGGACTCGCTCGTGCTGGACGTGCTGCGCGATGGCGCGGGCCTGCCTGCCCCCCATGCGGTGGACGCCGTGCAGGTGAAGGCCCCGTAAGCGGGTGCGCTGAGCCCTCGGGGATCGGCTCCTCACCCGGGGGCCACGGCGCAGCTCCAGGCGCATCTCTCCCAAGAGCATCCCAAAGTAGGCCGAATTACCGATAATTCCTTTGACGGAGGAATCTCCCAAGACATATTATCGGGCGGTAGTCACCGAGCGATCCCTTTGACCCAAGCGGAAGAGTCAGCCACCGATGCCGAACCCCAGCGCGTTGATCATCGAGAGCGACACAGCCTTTGCCGCGCAGCTCAGCGCGGCCCTACAGCAGATAGGTTTTTCCACCGAGACCATCGAGGACGGGCCCCAGGGTCTGGCCCGGGCCAAGGAGTCGGCTCCCGACCTGATAGCCCTCTGCGTGGAGCTGCCCAAGATGAGCGGCTACGCCGTGTGCAACAAGCTCAAGAAGAACAAGAAGCTCCGGGCCATACCGCTGGTCATCATGTCTGCCGAGGCCACGCCAGAGACCTTTGAGCAGCACCGCAAGCTCAAGACCCGCGCGGACGAGTACATCCTCAAGACCCCCAGCTTCGACGTGGACGAGTTTCTCACCAAGGTCCGGGAGGTCATGCCCGAGGGTTGGGACGAGGGTGGAGTCGAAGAGGTGCTGGCTCCGGAGGAGGTGGAGGAGGACGGGATGGATCTCTCCTTTGGCGATGACGACGCCACCGGAGTGGATCCGCAGCTCATCGAGGACGCAAACGCCGCCCTGGACGCCCTGAGCGGAGACCAGGAGCTGGAGGTGAGCTTCGGAGAGGATGATGTCCCCGTGGGGGAGGTGCTGGAGGAGGAGGTGGTGGAGGACCTGGAGGAGGCGGAGGCCGACCAGGACGGAGGGCTCGACCTGGAGCTGGACAAGATCGCCGACATAGCGGCCGCCACCGCGGCGAGCCCGGAGGCCGCCGCCACCGAGGCCCTGGAGCAGCAGCTCGCCGAGCTGGTGGTGGAGAGGGATGCCCTGGCCGCGGAGGTGGAGTCGCTCAAGACCTCAGGAGGCGGGGGTGGGCTGAGCAGGGACCGGGAGTTTCTGAACCTGCGGGAGGTGATCAACAAAAAAGAGAAGGAGATCCTCGACCTCAAGGATGGGCTCACCGCCAAGGACCGGGAGCTGCTCGACAGCTCGGACAAGATCCGGGCGCTCGAGCGCGCCTCCCAGGACCTGGACAGCAAGCTCCTGGAGATGGAGCGGGAGCGGGTGGAGGCCAGCGAGCAGGTCGCCTCCCTCCAGGCCCAGGTGGGCTCTCTCGAGGAGAACCTGGAGGGCCTGCGGGCAGAGGTTTCGGAGAAGCAGGCATCCCTCGAGGCCCACCAGGGAACCATCGACTCCCTGGTGGCGGAGAAGCAGGAGCTGGAGGAGGCCAAGGCGGCGGAGCTGGCAGCGGCCGCAGAGGAGCTGGAGCGAGCGCTTCAGGCCGCTGCCGAGGAGAAGGCCGCCCTGCAGAGCGAGCACAAGGAGGAGCTGCAGCGGATCGAGGACCAACAGGCGGGAGAGGTGTTGCGCCTCAAGGAGGAGCACGAGGCGGCGCTGGCCGAGGCGCGGGAGCAGGCCGAGGCGGCGCTGGCCGAGGCGAAGGAGCAGGCCGAGGCGGCGCTGGCCGAGGCGCGGGAGCAGCATGCCCGGGACCAGGAGGCGGCGTTGGCCGAGGCGCGGGAGCAGGCCGAGGCGGCGCTGGCCGAGGCGAAGGAGCAGCACGCCCGGGACCAGGAGGCGGCGCTGGCCGAGGCGCGGGAGCGGCACGCCCAGGAGCAGGAGGCGGCGCTGGCCGAGGCGCGGGAGCAGCATGAGGCAGCTCTCTCGGAGGCGCAGCAGCAGCAGGCCGACGCCCTGGCCGGCGCTGGAGCGCGGCACCAGGCCGAGCTGGAGGAGGCCCAGAGGGCTCACCAGGAGGCATTGACCGAGGTGCAAGGGAGGGTGGAGGAGCTGGAGAGATCCCTGGCCGAGGCTCAGGAGCGGGCGGATGGTCTAAAGACGCAGCTCGGCGAGGCCAGGGCCGGGCTGGAGGAGCGGGACGCTGCCATGGCTGCCAAGGACGTCCGTATCGCCGAGCTGGAGCAGGAGCTGGACACCCACCGGGAGCACATGGCGGCCGCCGTGGACCGCATGAACGCCGACAGAATGGCCGTTTCCAACACAAAGAAGGCCCTGGTGGTGGCCCTCACGCTGCTGGAGGAGCAGTTCGAGGAGCAGCCCGACGAGGAGCCCGCCCAGTAGCCTCGCCCCCGGGCTAGACGTCCAGGACCGGAGCTGCCAACCGTCACGGGAAATACTGCTGGGCTGAAGGCGAGCCAGACCAAGGGCCTGCTCCGGCTGTACCGGCGCAGGGTGGATCCGCTGCGCGTGGTCACCCTGGAGCTGGGCCAGGCGCTGTCAGAGCTGAGTCGTTCCATCGGCCGACAGGTGGGCGTCTTCGTAGATCGCAGGGGGCAGGTGGAGAGCGTCTTCGTGGGGGACGCAAACAGGCTCCAGCTTCCAGATTTCGGTCGGTTGCGCGCTGGGCGGGGACGCTTTCGGGGCATCCGGCTGATTCACACCCACCTGGACCAGGTGGATCTGACCCCGGACGACCTGACCGACCTGGCGCTCTTGCGGCTGGACCTGGTGGCCTCCCTGCACCAGGCCAGTGAAGGGGAGCCCATCTGGATCCAGGTGGCGTTCTTGCATCCTTGCAAGCCCGCAGAGGTCTCCCACAGGGTAGAGCCCGCAATCGCCCTGCACCGGCTCGACCTGGACTTTCAGCAGCTCATGGGGGAGCTGGAGTCGGAGTTCGCCCGGGCGGCGCGCACCGTTGTCACCGCCTCCGAGGCCTCCCCGGCGGTGCTGGTCTGCGTGGGCTCCACCTCCAGGGACGCGGCGGCGGGGCGCATCGGGGAGATGCGAGAGCTGGCCCGCACTGCTGGCATCCACATCCTGGAGGTGGTCTACCAGCGCAGGTCCAGGCCGGATCCCCGGTTCGCCGTGGGCAGGGGCAAGCTGGAGGAGGTCCTCGTGCGCGCCATGCAGCTCGGCGCGGAGTGTCTGCTCTTCGACCCGGACCTGACCCCGGCGCAGACCCGCGCTGTGAGCAACTTCACCGACTTCAAGGTCATCGACCGGACCATGCTCATCCTGGACATCTTTGCCCAGCGTGCCACGTCCAGGGAGGGCAAGCTCCAGGTGGAGCTGGCACAGCTCCGCTACACCCTCCCGCGGCTCGTGGCAAAAAACACCATGATGAGCCGACTTGCGGGGGGCATCGGCGGCCGCGGGCCCGGGGAGACGAAGCTGGAGATTAACCGCCGCCGGGCTCGAGATCGCCTGCGCCTGCTGGAGAAGGAGATCGACAAGATCTCCCGGCGCCGGGTCTTGACTCGCCAGCGTCGGCGTCAGCGCCAGATGCCTGTCGTGGCCATCGTCGGCTACACCAACGCCGGCAAGTCCACCCTCCTCAACACCCTCACATCCTCAAAGGTCTTCACCGAGGACAAGCTCTTCGCCACCCTGGATCCCACCACCAGGCGGCTGCGCTTTCCAAGGGAGAGGGAGGTGGTCTTGACCGACACGGTGGGCTTCATTCGGGAGCTGCCCACCGATCTGGCCCGCGCCTTTCGGGCCACGCTGGAGGAGCTGGAGGACGCGGATCTGCTGCTGCACCTGGTGGACGCATCCGAGCCAGGTTGGGAGGATAGGCTGGATGCGGTGGAGCGGATCCTGGAGGAGATGGGGCTGGGCGAGATCGACCGGATGACCGTCTACAACAAGATGGACAGGCTCCCTGGGGGCTCCTCGGTGCTCTGTGGGGGCCGCCGGGAGTCCTTCAGCATCAGCGCGCTACGGCCAGAGACCTGCCGACCCCTTCTGGACGCCATGGAGCGTCGCCTCTGGTCCAGGCGTCGCGCCCAGGACAGCGCCTCCAGGGTGGGCAACGCTACTTGATGGGTACGGCCTTGAGGATGGCCTTGCCGCCCTGTATCTGGATCTTGAAGTCCACCCGCCTGCAGCCGGTCTTGGCCTGGATGGCCGGGACCTGCCTCTGAAGGGTGCGCACGAGCCGATCATAGGTCAGCCCCTCGGTGGACTCCCCGGTGCGCCTCTTGGCGGCCACGTAGGCCTTGTAAAGGCGCCTCATTCGCTCATCCGGCCTGGATCCGGTGCTCTCCCCACCGGTGCAGCGTGACGAAGATGCCTTGGCCTGCGGAGGGATGGGGGGAGGCGCCGTGGTGGAGGCGATGCGGTGCTCGCCAGTGAGCAGCCCAGCCTTCTCCTCTGGCGTGAAATCCCGCACCTTTCGGCCGGAGGTGTTCCCGTTGTCAGGCTGGGAGGAGGCCTGCTTCTCCGCCTCCGCCAGGCTCCTTATTAGGGCCGCCTCCAGCTCTCCCTTGGAGCGCATCTTCGAAAGGCCGCAGACGTCGATGCCCCTTCGCTTCATGTCCCGCTCCACCTTGGCGAGGTCCCGGTGGTAGGTCCCGGCCTCGATCTGGCGGCAGATGCGGTTCCAGTAGCTCTGGTATGAGATGAAGCGCTGGTTGAGAGACCTGGTGCGGAAGCGAATGGCCGTGTTCTTTGTCTGTGCGGTCTGCAGGTGGCGCACCATGCGCTCCACCCCCTTCCGCTCGGCAAGGGGCTCCAGCTTCTCCAGCCCGAGGAAGTAGCGCTCGTACTGGATCTTCAGCGCCTCGATGCGGGCCTCCAGCTCGTCGAGGAGGGCGTTTAGCTCACTGGCCATCAGGCAGCAACTATAGCGAGCCCGAGAGCGGCCCACAAGGAGCCCTGGCCTCTTCGCCCTGCCTCTCCGGGCAGCCCGCTTAATCCCCGCCAGGGGAGCTCAGCCCTGCCCAAGCCGGATGGAGAGGGGGACCTCCAGCCCCGCCTCATCCATGAGGGAGGCGTCCGCGAGCAGGTCGCGGGTGGGTCCCTCGCGCAGCATCCTGCCCCCGTCCAGGAGCACGCAGCGCTCGCAGAGCTGGAGGATCATCTCCAGGTCGTGGGAGGCCACCAGGCGAGTCGGGAAGCGGCCCAGAACCCCTATGAGAGCCCGCCGTGCCCTGGGATCCAGGTCGTTGGTGGGCTCGTCCAATAGCAGCACGTCGGGGCGCATGGCCAGCACCGTGGCCAGGGCCGCGGCGCGGCGCTCTCCGCCGCTCATGCGGTGGGGCTGGCGGGGGCCGTAGGATGGGTCGAGCCCCACCGCCTCCAGGGCCTCTGCCACCCGCAGGCGAGCCTCCTGCTGGCCGAGCCCCATGTTGAGGGGGCCAAAGGCCACGTCCTCGGCCACGGTGGGCAGAAAGAGCTGGTCGTCCGGCTGCTGGAACACCAGGCCCAGGCGGCGCCGCAGCCTGGGTGCAGAGCGGCGGGTCATGGGCTCGCCAAAGATCCTCACCGTATCGCTCACGAGGGCCCCGGCCGCGTAGGAGAGCAGGGTGGTCTTTCCCGCTCCGTTGGGCCCCACGAGGCCGACCCCATCGCCCCTGCGTACCGTGAGGCTGACGTCTCGAAGGGCCAAGGCCCCGCCAGGGTAGCGATGGGTCAGCCGGGTGATCTGGATGGCCGGAGGGTTTGCGTCGGCGCTCTGGGCTGTCATGGGCTCCGGTCAGGGGATGGGGGACACGGCTGCCGCCAGGCTCAGGGCAGCGAAGGTGAGGCAGACGAGCGCCTGCGCCGGGCGCAGGGAGCCGCGATGGAGCTGGGGGATCCTGGCGCCGTCGAAGCCCCGGGCGGTCATGGCT
>JAJRWW010000121.1 GCA_024276595.1 Myxococcota bacterium | reverse complement strand
CGCGGAGCTTGTCCGGGGGCTGTCCCTCGGCAGCGGTGCGGACGATGAAGCCCACCTGCGGGGGCCGAAGATCCTCGATGATGTCCCGCAGCCGCTGTCGCTCGGCCTCGCTGGTGATCCGGCGGGAGATGCCCACGTGGGAGACGGTGGGCATGAAGACAAGGTGGCGTCCGGGGAGGGAGATGAAGGTGGTGACGCGCGCCCCCTTGGTGCCCAGGGGATCTTTGGACACCTGCACGACGATCTCCTGGCCCTCCTGCAGCAGCTTCTGGATCTCCACCTCCCTGGGTGGGGGGCGACGGGGCTCTCCCAGCTCCTCGTCCAGAGGGTCGTCCTTCTCCCGGTCCTGCTCCTCCTGGAAGTAGGTGACGTCATCCTCCTGGCTGGCGTCCGCGATGTCTGCCACGTGCAGGAAGGCGGCCTTGTCCATGCCGATGTCCACGAAGGCCGCCTGCATGCCCGGAAGCACCCGGATCACGCGGCCCTTGTAGATGTTTCCGGCCAGGCCGCGCTCGCGGGTTCGCTCGATGTACAGCTCGCTGAGCTGGCCGTTCTCCAGGAGCGCGACCCGGTGCTCGGGTCCGTCCGCGTTTATTAACAGGATGTTTTCATTCATCATTATGGCGACTATGAAAAAAGTAGTGGGTTGCAAAGGGGTCGTGACACCGATGTCACGGTTTCATTGATCGGGCGCCGGTGAAATGGTGAGGCACCGGCTGCCAGGCTATCTCGGATCCAGGCTGATTTCAAGCAAATGGAGGCCAGTTGGGCAGGATGGCACCGAGCTTGCACTGCGCAAGTGGTCGGAGGTTGCAGGGTTACCCCAACACTCACTACGTAATACACTAACCCTACTATTCCCCGGACCTCCATTTTCTCGTTACCGGTGGTTTCCACCGCTTGACATAGATCGCTCCGTGCGCCTGCTCGAGTGCGGGGCAGAGCCTCTTTCCAGTAGCGCCTAGAGTACGAGTAGCTTTGTTAATGTGATGGTTTGTTTGTACTAAGCTGGCCTTGCTTCCATTTCTGAGGTGTTGGGGCGGCCCCGTCGTTGACGGGGCCGTCACTTTTTTGGGGGTCCAGCCAGGGTCGCGCTCCCATGGCCGCGCTGCCAGTCGCCGCGCTAAATGAGGACTCGCTCGTCCTCGTCCGCGTCCTCGATGAGCAGCTCGTCGTCCATGACGAGCCGAGTGTCGGCGAGCCGCTCTGCCGACAGGTTGTCGAAGTAGTGCTTGATCTGTGGGATGGCGCTCACCAGGCGCTGGAAGTAGACCTTGTCCAGGAACAGGATCGTACACTGGCGAGCGGCGGTGACCGTCGCGGTGGCGGGCCCCCCCTTGAGCAGGGCGATCTCGCCAAACACCTCCCCCGCCTTGAGCGTCGCCAGCAGCACGTCCTCGTCTCCCGCCTGGGCCTTGGTGACGTCCACCTCACCCGAGAGAACCACGTACAGGCCCCGGCCAGGGTCTCCCTCTCGCAGGATGGCTGTGCCCGGGGCCACCTCGTGACCGGTGAAGCGCTTGATCAGGTCCAGCCGCTGCTTCCTGGAGAAGGCCTTGAAGAGCGGAGCGGTGGCCAGCAGGTTGTTCAGGAGGCGCTCCCGGGTGAAGCGGTCGAGGGCGACCGCCACCGCGTTCATCTCTGCGGCCAGGGAGGAGAGCCCCTCCCGGGTCACCTCCAGCAGGTCCGCCTCCCCCTGGACTCGCACCGAGGCGGTGCGGGGGGAGGACTGTATGAGCGCCATCTCTCCGAAGAGGGCGCCGCTGTGGAGCGAAGCCAGAGGCGTCTCCCTGCCGCGGATCTCCGTCCGGTAGACCTGCACCGCGCCGCTCGCCACGAGGAAGAACGACGAGCCAATCTCTCCCTCGCGGATGACCATGGCTCCGTCGGGGAGCCGGTGGGCCACCATGGAGTCGAGCACCCCCCTGAAGGTGGAACCGGACAGGTCTGAAAGCAGCGGGAGCCGGTGCAGCATGCGCGGATACTCGCCCACCTTCGAAAGGTCGGCCCCAGCCCTGGTGGCGCCGGCCACGAGGGCGTCGGTGGAGATCTCCGCCTCCATGTCCGGGGGCTTCACCCGACTCGCGGGGTCTGCGGGCGCCAGCCGCTCCCCGTAGCGGGAGATGCGGTCCGAGTCGGCGCTGTAGAGCCTGGACAGCTCGTCGTACAGGGGGGCCACCTCCGCGCCCATTGTCTCCAGGATCTTTCCGATGAGCACCGCCACCAGCGGGTGTCCGGCGCGCATGGCGTGGGTGGCGGTGGCTCCATAGATCGGCGCGGCGGCCTCCGGGGCCGCGAGACGGGCGAGGGTGTCGGCCAGCTTGAGCCTGGGCCCGACCTCTGCGGGCGCCACATCCACGAGGCGCCAAAAAATCTTGAGAGCCGCCTCTAGCTGCCCGGTAAAGAGCGCCTCGTTCCCGAGCCGTTGCAGCTCGCCGATGCTGATCATGCTGTGGATCCCTCCTGTGGGCTGACCTTCGACCCGGCCAAAAAAAACGTGGGTCGAAGGTATCACTGGTCTTTCAGCCGGCCCATCTGTTATCCTTTATAACCGGAAGAGATCCTTTTTGGTACGGATTCTAAGCTTACAGGAGGCAGTGATGCTCTGTGCCCGTGCTCGACTCTTATTGGTAGTGCTGCTTGCGGCAGTCGTCGCCTGTGGTCCCAGCGGTGGCGGCCTCAACGGCAACAACGACAACGAGAACAACAACAACGTGGGGCAGCCGTGCGACGGGGACGCGGACCAGGACTCCATCTGCGATGAGTACGAGGGCATCGACGAGGAGACGGACACGGACGGCGACGGCACGCCCGACTACCTGGACCTGGACTCGGACGACGACGGCATCTCGGACTCGGTGGAGTGGGGTGGGGCCTACGAGGGGCAGTACCCCGTGGACTCTGACAGCGATGGGGTGCCAGACTTCCGGGACACCGACTCGGACGGAAACACGATCCCCGATGGGGATGACGGGGTGACCGACCTGGACGAGGACGGCATCGGCGCCTACGCGGACCTGGACGACGACGGCGACGGCATCCCCGACGTGGTGGAGATGGGGGACATTCCCGTGAGCCCCACGGACACGGACGGGGACGGGATCCCCGACTACCAGGACCTGGACTCGGACAACGACAACATCGCCGACGTGCACGACACGGCCCAGGACTCCGACGGGGACGGGATCCCCAACTACCAGGACCTGGACTCGGACAACTACGGCCTCCCAGACATCGACGAGGCCGGGGACACGGACCTGCTGACGACCCCGGTGGACACGGACGGGGACGGGCACCCGGACTTCAGGGACTCCGACTCGGACAACGACGGCCTGGCGGACGGAGACGAGGTGGCGGCGGGCACGGACCCCCTGGACCCAGACTCGGACGGCGACGGCGTGAGCGATCTCATCGAGGTGGGCGCGGGCACGGACCCCAACGACCCCGGGGACAACCCCCAGTCCAACGGGGACTTCGTGTTCGTGGTGCCCTACGAGGAGGCCGCGGACCCGGCGGTGGACACCCTGGACTTTGCCACCGACCTCTCCCGGGCGGACCTGTACTTCATGGTGGACGTGTCCGGCTCCATGTCCACCGTTCTGTCCAACATCAAGACCAACATGCAGACCACCATCGCCCAGGCGGCCGCCCAGATCCCTGATCTCCAGATCGGCATCGGCTCGTTCCTCTACGCCGAATGCGCCAACAGCAGGGTCTACGACCACCGGCTGGACATCCAGGCCGACCCGGCCACCGCCCAGAACGTCTTCCCGAGCTTCGATTCCGGGTATGAAAACTGTGGCGACTGCTGCTCCGAGTCTCCACTGACGACCATGTACTGCGCTGCCACCGGGTACGGAACCGCGGAGGCGGCCGCCGCTGGTGTGACGGTGCCCCCGGGCATCCCCAACGAGGCAAACTGCGCCAACGCGCCCGGGGCGTGCCCCGCGGGCTACCTGGGCTACCCCTGCTTCCGGCCGGGCGCCCTGCCCATCTTTGCCATCGTCACCGACGAGCGCTGGAACCAGTACACGGGCACCGCCCAGGCGCAGGTCATCGCTGCCATGAACGCCATCAGCGCCAAGACCATCGGGATCTTTGCCGGCTCCATCCCCTCCAGCGCCTACGACGACATGGTCAACTTTGTCACCGCCCAGGGCTCGGTGGACGCCAACAACGATCCCCTCGTTTTCGATGGCGCCGGGTCCAACGCCTCCCAGTCCATCGTAAACGCCATCATCGCGCTCTCCCAGGTGCCCATGGACATCAGCTCCATCGCCAGCGACAACGACGACGGCACGGACGGCTTTGGCCAGGTGGACACCGTCGACGCGGTGGCCGAGTTCATCGACTACCTGGAGACGAACATGACCGGCGGGGGCTGCTCCACGGGCTGGGCTGTCACCGATGGCGACGGCGACAGCCACGACGACACCTTCCTGCAGGTGACCCCTGGCAACCCCGTGTGCTGGGACATCCACGTGAAGGACAACCTGACGGTCCCGGCCACGGAGCACCCCCAGGTGTTCACCGCCACCATCGACGTGTGGGGAGATGGGGTCACCCAGGTGGACGCCCGCACGGTCTACTTCCTGGTTCCTCCGGTGATCGAGGGACCAGGCGCACCCCAGTAGCGGGCTCGAGCCCCTCTCCACGCCACCCAGCCGACGGCCTCACCAGGCGCTCTCGTCCTGGCGTTGGCGCGGGCATCTGTGGGCAGCCTCCAGGCGCCAGGAGAGCTACCGGCAGATGTGGCGCAGCCGGACCCTCCTGCGGGGCCGGGGGCAGCCGGCTCCATCCACCAGGATGGGGGGCACCAAGGCGCGGGATCTGCCCTGTGCAGGCGCGCCCAGGGGAGCCCTTCGGGAGCGCAGGTACCTCAGCAGCGCGGCGCGCACCAGGCGGCCTCGCAGGACGCGCTTGCGGGCGGCGGGGATCCTGGAGAGCACCCGCCCGAAGCGGTCGCCCCCCGACAGCAGGAAGTCGCTCAGGGCCACGCGGTAGATGCGGGTCGGGTCCAGGGGGTGTCCCCCATCGTCGGTCAGCTCCAGGAGCCTGTACGGGGGGCCGCAGCGCACCCGGTATCGGAGGCCAGCCACCAGCAGCAGACCCGCGCTGGGCCAGCTCAGGTAGGCATCCATGAGCCGGGTCAGCTCCTTGCCCGTGAGGTCCGCGTAGGCGAGCTGGTTGTCAAAGGGAAACACCCTGAAGACGTCCGAGTAGGTGATGGGGCCCCGGGCGAACCCGGCCCTCACACCGCCAGCGTTTACGAGCGCCACCTGGGCGCCCGGCACCGCCTGGAGCAGCACCTTGGCCATGAGCAGCCCCATGGGAGAGGGACGGTTTCGGTAATGTGGCATGGCCCGGCCCGCGCGACCGACCACCCGGTCGGGGCGGGGACGCAGGCGCTTCCGAAACCAGTCCAGCCGAGAGCGCAGCTCGGACACCTGGGATGAGTAGCGTCCCAGCAGGGGGTTGGCCACGATGCTGCCCCGGGGGGCTCCGCTGCGCAGGTGGGCCTCGCAGCCTCCCGTGTCCGAGAACACGTCGTGGCACACGGCGAGGGGCGGGAGCGGGTCGGCCTGGACACGTCCCCCAGAGACCCGGATCTCGATCCGGCCCAGGGCCACGCCCCGGGAGCAGGCCTGGACCACCGGGACTCCATTGATTCGGTTCCACATGCACTTGTGACTGTGGGCCGCCACTGCCGCGTGCACCGTGCCCGGAGGCAGACGGCGCAGGAGCCTGACAATGTCTCCCTTGCAGGAGCTGGCGGCTCGCCCGGCGCACTCCCCGCCAACATGCGCCACCAGGATGACCACCTGGGCGCCGCGACGTCGAAGGGCTGCGGCTTCAGAAACCACCATGTCGCGGTAAGGCAGAAAGCGCAGGTCACGCACGTTGTCGGGGTGAGTGGTCACGGGCGTCTCTCGGGTGGTGAGGCCGATGAGGCCGACCCGCAGTCCAGCTCTCCTTATGAGCACCGAGCGGTGCAGGTTGGGCCAGCGCAGGGGCCGCGAACGTCGGTCGGCCAGGTTGGCCGACAGCACAGGGAAGGGAGCTCGACGGATCCAGGCCTTGAGGGCGCCGCGGGGGTCCGGGCCGCCGGTGCTCCTGGGGCCCACGGGGCCAAAGTCGAACTCGTGGTTGCCCACCACGCCGGCCGACAGGTGGAGCGCGGAAAACAGCGCACGAACGGGCCTGCCCTCGAAGCCGTTGGAGAGCATGGAGCCCTGCATGAAGTCGCCGGCGTCGACCAGGAGCATCTGTCCGCGGGTCTTGCTGCGAAGGTGAGCGACCGTGGCCACCAGCGCCTCGGCGCCGCCCACCCGCACGGTGCGGCGCGGGGTCTCGTGGGTGCGCATTCGCAGCGGCGAGAGCTGGCCGTGCAGGTCGTTGGTGGAGACCAGCAGCAGCCTGGTGGAGCGAGGGTGGCCAGGCAGGGGTATCGGCCCGCAGCCGACCCATCCAGGGGTGGCGAGCAGGTGAGAAAGGAGCAGAGAGCAGCAAAGAAGGCGAGCTCTCCTGACAGAGGGGGTCCTGCGCAGGTCGCCATTGGTGGGCTGGGGCATGGGAATGGGCTCCTTGGGGGCTGGCCGGCAGGCTCTGCGCCTGGGTGAGCGCATGGCTGGCCCCGGGCTAGCCCGGCCCCAGTCGCTCCAGCTCCCTTGTGCGCGACACGAACTGTCGCATGGCCATGCGGTAGGGTGCCGCGGTCATCATGTTCACCCCAGCCTGCTTGAGGATGTCCAGGGGGTCGGCGGAGCAGCCCGCCTCCAGCATCTTCTCCATGTACTGGCGGGCGGCCGGGGGTCCTAGCCTGAGCACACGCTGGGCAAGGGCGGTGGCAGCGATGAAGCCGCTGACATACTGGTACACGTAGAAGTGGTAGTAAAAATGTGGGATGTACGCCCACTCGATGCCGTAGAGGGGCTGGACGTTCATGACCCCTTCGGCGTGGCCGTGGTAGCGCCGCAGCAGCTTCAGGTACAGCCGGCTCAGGGAGTCGGCGGTGATCCCCTTGCCGCTGGCGTGGCGCCGGTAGACCTCCAGCTCGAACTGGGCGAAGAGGGTCTGTCGGAACACCGTCCCCCGGAAGGAGTCCAGGTAGGCGGCCAGCAGGAAGCGCCGCTCCCCGGCGTTCTTCTCCCGCTCCAGCAGGTACTCTATCAGCAGCGCCTCGTTGAAGATGGAGGCCACCTCGGCGTTGAAGAGCGAGTAGTCCGCCTTTGGGTAGGGCTGGGCCTCGTTCGAGAGGGCGCTGTGCAGGGCGTGCCCCAGCTCGTGGGCGGTGGTGGAGAGGCTGTCGAAGTCGTCGGTGAAGTTGAGCAGCACCAGAGGATGCTTGCCATAGACGCTGGAGCTGTAGGCCCCGGAGCGCTTGCCCTGGCTCGGGAAGACGTCCAGCCAGCCGGAGCCGCTCGCCAGGGCGGTCTTGAGGAGCTTGCCGTAGCGAGCGCCGAGAGGGCGCAGGGCCCTGGGGATGATCTTCTGGGCCTGCTCAAAGGTGTAGCGGCGGGTGCCCTTGGCCACAGGGGGCGGGTACAGGTCGTAGTAGCGCTGGTCTCCTTCGATCCCGAGCAGGTCCTTGCGCAGCCGCAGGTAGCGGTGGAAGGCGCCCAGGTGGTCGGTCACCGACTCGATGAGCTGGGAGTAGAAGCTGGTGGGGATGGCCCAGGGCTCCAGGGCGGAGCTGAGGGCGTCCGGGTAGCTTCGGGCCCTGGCCACGAAGTCGTAGTAGGCCACCTGGCCTCCCAGCATCCGGGAGAAGGTGTTTCTGTAGTCGCGGTGGGCCCCCCAGAACTTCTCGAAGACCTCCTTGCGCTCCGAGCGGTGGGGCGACTGACGGTAGCGCGCGTACATGGCTGGAGAGAGCTGCACCTTGCGCCCTTGGTGGTCCGTGAAGGTGGGGAAGCGCATGTCCGCGCTGGCAAAGGTCTTGTAGATGTTGTAAGGGGCGTGGCCAAGGCTGGAGGCCTGGGCCAGGAGCTCCTCTTGATCGCCGCTCAGCACGTGGAGGCGATCTCGCAGAAGCTGCAGCAGATACCTGTCGTGGTTGACCAGCGCCGGGTCGGCCGCGAAGCTGCGGAGGGAGGCCTCATCCATGGCCAGCAGCTCCGGCTCCACGTAGGCGGTGGCTGCTGCGAAGTCGGTGAAGAGCTTCTCTGCGGCCGCGGTCATGGCCTGGCCCCTGGAGCTGCGCACGTCCGTGTCGTAGATCCGCGCCGCGTAGGCGCTCAGGCGCTCCAGCCTCAGTCTGAGGCGGTCCATGCGGTCCAGCGCCCTGGCCAGGCCGGCGGCGGAGCGAGAGAGGGTGCCCCGGTGGGCCTCCAGCTTGGGGATCTGCTCGGCCACCCGCTTTCGCTCCCGCTCCCAGGTCTGGGCGCTGGAAAACAGGATGGATGGCTTCCACTTGTACCTGGCGTCCACCTGCTGCCTGGTGGGAAGGGCGATGGGGCTCCTGGCGGCGTCACCTGAAGGGGCCGGTGGAGAGGCGGGTGAATGTGTCATTTGGGGTCGCCCTTCTCACGCCGAGCCTTCCGAGCGTCGACGCTCCGCAGAAACTCCTCCCAGCTCCGCTCCTGCTGCTCCTTGATGGCCAGGTGGATGTCATCCCGGGACATGCCCAGCTCCGCCTCCACCACCTCCCAGCCCACCTCCACCACGTCTCTCCACTCCTCCAGGTCATCCCGGGGGTGGGCATTGTGTGGCAGAAGGGGCTTGCCCTCCTCGTCCTTCATGAAGGCCGGGAGCTCCTGGTGGCGGCTGAGGGGGAAGAGCGCCCGCATCTGGATGTGCTCCTCGAGGGACTCCAGCTCCCGAGCCTCGAGCAGGCGGCGGGCCTCGTCGAGCACGTCCGGCCGCCTGTACCATTGCAGTAGACCCTCTCTCTGTTTGTCGCTTAGCATGTACATCCTGTCCGCTGACGTGGGAATGGAGCCAGGGCAATACATTGTCACTGTGGGCCGGCCCAGTCAACAGCCTCATGCGCTCCTGGGAGAGGCGCATGGCTCCCCTCTGGCGCCGCAGGAGAGGGCCCCATGCGTGCATTTGGGTTCATGCGGGGCGCCTTGCGCTGACCTCGGGCCAGGGGAAATGAAAAAATTGTCTCCCCGGGGTTGCTCCTCTTGCAGAAGGAATTATGTTTCCCGGCGCTTTGACACGAGTGGCCTGCCGGCACTTGCCGGGCAGGACGGAGGGAAGCGAACCCACGAGCCCCACGGCTCCATTTATAACCGCGGGATTACTTTGGAAAAACTCCAAAACTGTAACCAAGGAGGAACTGATGAAACTCAAATTCCGTCCGCTTTATGATCGTATTCTCGTCCAGCGACTGCAGGAGGAGGAGAAGACCGCCGGTGGGATCTTCATCCCTGAGACGGCCAAGGAGAAACCCATCCAGGGCAAGGTGATCGCCATCGGCAAGGGGAAGATCCTGGAGGATGGCTCCGTGCGCGACCTGGACGTGAAGAAGGGTGACACCATCCTGTTTGGCAAGTACTCGGGGACCGACATCAAGATCAGCGGCGATGAGTACCTGATCATGCGCGAGGACGACGTTCTCGGCGTCATCGACGCGTAACCAGGAAATCCAACTTACCAGACGGAAAGGAACACATAACGATGGCAGCCAAGGAAATCGTTTTCAGTGAGAACGCTCGTTCGGCGATTCTGCGCGGGGTCAACGTCCTCGCCAACGCAGTGAAGGCAACCCTGGGCCCGCGCGGCAGGAACGTGGTTCTGGAGAAGTCCTGGGGCTCTCCCAACGTCACCAAGGACGGCGTAACCGTGGCCAAGGAGATCGAGCTGGAGGACAAGTTCGAGAACATGGGCGCCCAGATGGTCAAGGAGGTGGCCTCCAAGACATCGGACGTGGCCGGCGACGGCACCACCACCGCCACGGTGCTGGCCCAGGCCATCTACCGCGAGGGCTCCAAGATGGTCACCGCGGGCCACGAGCCCATGGAGATCAAGCGCGGCATCGACGTGGCCGTGGAGCACATCGTGACCAAGCTGGGCAAGCTGAGCGTCCAGACCAAGTCCAACAACGAGATCGCGCAGGTGGGCACCATCTCCGCCAACGGCGACTCCACCATCGGCAACATCATCGCCGAGGCCATGGAGACCGTGGGCAAGGATGGCGTGATCACGGTGGAGGAGGCCAAGTCCATGGAGACCACCCTGGACGCCGTGGACGGGATGCAGTTCGACCGGGGCTACCTCTCCCCCTACTTCGTGACCGACCCCGACAGCATGAAGGCCGAGCTGGAGGACTGCCTCGTGCTGACCCACGAGAAGAAGATCTCCAACATGAAGGACCTCCTTCCCCTGCTGGAGCAGGTGGCCAAGGTGGGCAAGCCCCTGCTCATCATCGCCGAGGACGTGGATGGAGAGGCTCTGGCCACCCTGGTGGTCAACAAGCTGCGCGGCACCTTGAACATCTGCGCGGTGAAGGCCCCGGGCTTTGGTGACCGTCGCAAGGAGATGCTCAAGGACATCGCCGTTCTCACCGGCGGCAAGGCAATCACCGAGGACCTTGGAATCAAGCTCGAGAGCTTGACCCTCCAGGATCTGGGCAAGGCCAAGAGCGTCACGGTGGACAAGGAGAACACCACCATCGTTGATGGCGCTGGCAAGAAGGCCGACATCCAGGCCCGTGTGAAGCAGATCCGCAGGCAGATAGAGGAGTCCACCTCGGACTACGACAAGGAGAAGCTCCACGAGCGGCTGGCCAAGATCGTCGGCGGTGTGGCGGTGATCAAGGTCGGGGCGGCCACTGAGACAGAGATGAAGGAGAAGAAGGCCCGCGTGGAGGACGCCCTCAACGCAACCCGCGCTGCGGTGGAGGAGGGGATCGTTCCCGGCGGCGGCGTGGCCCTCTTGCGCTGCCTCAAGGGCCTGGACAAGCTGGATGTCTCCGAGGCACAGGCCGTGGGCGTGAGCATCGTGAAGCGGGCGGCCGAGGAGCCCCTGCGGCAGATCGCTCGCAACGCCGGCGTGGAGGGCTCCATCGTCGTGCAGAAGGTCAAGGAAGGCAAGGCCGGCTTCGGCTACAACGCCGCCAAGGACAAGTACGAGGATCTCATCAAGGCCGGCGTCATCGACCCCACCAAGGTGTGTCGCATCGCCATGCAGAACGCCGCGAGCGTGGCCAGCCTCATGATCACCACCGAGTGCCTGGTGGCGGAGCTCCCCAAGAAGGAGGAGCCCCCGATGCCGGCCGGCGGCGGCATGGGCGGCATGGGCGGCATGATGTAGCCTGCTCTTCCGAGTAACATCTGAGTTAGACTTCCACGGCCCCTCTCTCGGGAGGGGCCGTGGCTTTTTTTGGGTGTGCCCACCATGGGCGCTGGCTGGCGGCGCCCCCTTGGGGGTCACTCCACCAGCCTGTCCAGTCGCCGGCTCAGGACGCTCGCCCCTGGCCGCATGTCCGCGCGCAGCCCCGCAAAGTCGTGCATGAGTGGGTGGGGGTGCTCCTGGTCCAGGTCCAGCACCCAGGCGTAGTCGCGCCGGGCAAACTTGCACCCAAGGGTTGAGGAGGGGGAGGAGACGACCATGGGGTGGGCAGGGAGCTGCACCATGTAGCCGTGGTGGCGGTGCCCGTGCATGATAATGTCCAGGTTTGCCGCGGTGCAGGCCCGCATCACCGCGGGGGCGTTGCGCAGGCGCATGGCCACCTCGATGGGGCTCCGCTTTCCCAGGGCGAAGGGCATGCGCAGCAGGTGGTGGTGTACCAGCCCGATGCGGAGCCTGGCGGTGCGGAGCTCGGGCTCGGCGCTCACCCACTCGAGCCACCGGAGCTGGGAGTCGCTGACCATGCCGCTGGCCGAAAGGGGGGTGCGGGGGGGCTTGCAGGAGTTGAGCCCCACCAGGGCCACGTCCTCCACCCGCTGAACCCAGGCGCCCTCCTCGCCGAGGGTCAGGCCCAGCCCCTGGGCAAAGGCGCGGAAGCGGGCGTCCTTTACTGCCGCTCGCTCCTTGCGGCCCTTTCGAGGGAGCATGTCGTAGGAGTCGTGGTTGCCCGGGACCGCCATGAGGCGGCGGCTCTCGATCCACGGGGCCAGGTAGTGGCGCACCAGCTCGTAGCCGAAGCCGTTGTCGGTGATGTCGCCGGTGATGACCACCAGATCCGGCTCCACCCGCAGCACCTGGTCGAGCATCTGCAGGAACCGGAGGTTGGTGTTGGCCGGGTCCATGCGCAGCAGGCCCTGGAGCTCCTCTGGAGAGGGTCTGGAGACGATGAGGCGCTCGGCAGAGGTCTCGTGCCGCTCCATGGCCAGGGCGAGCAGCCGGTCCACGGCCTTGTCGTCATCCCGCCTGGGCCAGCTCCTGAGCTTGTGAACGACGCCCTCTGGGTCCACCAGGCGCAGCTTGGCAGGGCGGTTCTTCCGGCCGGAGCGGAGCCCCTGGATCTCCCAGCGCTCCCACTGGTGCAGCACCTCTCCGCATCGTTGGTCGGTGTCCGCGGCGGACCAGGTGCCGGTCTCGCCGTACCGGGAGAGGTGCAGGTCGCTGAGGTGGAGGATCAGCATCCCAGCATCTTAGCCCATCGGGCAACGTGCCTCGTCCTGGTATGGTGCAGCGCCACCAACAAATTGCGACTGCTCTCAACAACCCTCATCGATGACCTCCCGCCAAGCAAGCCCAGCATCCAGTAAACCCAACATTTGTCGCTCAGTCCAGCATTGATCCGCAGGCACCAGCTCTCGGTCCGGAGCACTCGGCAGGGTCACTCCGGCTCTGCGTCGCCGTTTGGGCCGGCAAGGGCGGGGCCTGGAGGTGGCGGGTGGTGGCCTGGCGGGGCCGAGCTGGCGCCCGGGGCAAGGTGCTTCTCCAGGTCGATGTGGCGGTGGGCGATGGGAGCGCTCTGATCCAGCCTGGTGAGGCGGGGGTCCCGGCCGGCCTCATCGAGGGGGGCTCAGCCGGGGAGGACGTCCAGCCGGACGCGCCCCAGCTCCCGCTGGGCGGTGGTG
>JAJRWW010000120.1 GCA_024276595.1 Myxococcota bacterium | reverse complement strand
GAGACACGCTCTCTCCTTGGCAGGGTCATGTCGTACTGCACGGAGCTGTCGGTGACCACACCAATCAGCTCACAGCTCATGGCATAGTGCGGGGCCAGCACGCACAGGGGGACCTGCTCGACAACCACCCTGGGGCGCCACACGGCGGGTAACGAGGAGATCAGCTCGGCCGCTCGCAGGTCCGACAATGTGGCCAGGCTCACTCGCCCGTGGATGTCCGCCACAGAGTGGGGGTACTTCAGGTGCACCATGGGAGACAGGGGTGGGTAGTCTCCGTGGATGGACCGCAGCAGGTGGGGGACGTCCCCCAGGTTCAGGGCGCAGACGACAGTGTTGATGGTCACCGCCAGCTCGTGATCACCACTGAGCTCGGCCAGCAGGGCCAGCCCCCTGCGCTGGCGGGAGCTGGTGAGATTCCTGCCGGAGAGCATGGCGGCGTGGAGCGGGTCCAGGGTGTGGATCGACACCTCCAGGTGGTCGAGGCCCGCCCGCAGCAGGGGCTCGAGCTGGGCGCGGCTGCGCAGAAGCGTCCCGTTGGTGGCAATCCCCACGTGGGGAATGCCCCTCCCCTTTGCCAGGCGGACGAGCTCCTCAACGTCCTTGCGGAGGAAGGTCTCCGCTCCCATGAACATGAGGATGGACGGGGGGGCGTCCCAGGGCTGGTGCAAGATCCCCCGTACCTCCTCCAGGGAAGGCATCTGCTGGACCCGCTGGCCATGCTCGAAGCAGAAGATGCAGCGCAGGTTGCAGCGGTTCGACACGTTCAGGATGAGCGCGTCCCGTACAATATCCTGGGGATCCACTGCCGGTGTTGCCGTGGAGACGCCGCCGGCCTCGGCGCCTGCCTCCACATCATCGCAACTGTGCTCGCTTCCATCGGTCACGGAGAGGCTCCCCCGAAGTAACGATACTTGGGACGATAGCCCGAAAAAAGGAGGGGCACAACGCCGCCGCCGGTTGCC
The DNA here is from genome assembly GCA_024276595.1 of Myxococcota bacterium. Lineage (GTDB taxonomy): Bacteria > Myxococcota_A > Polyangia > HGW-17 > JAJRWW01 > JAJRWW01. Next base: position 9,247 of record JAJRWW010000120.1, on the reverse strand, counting down.
TATCTGGTACACGTTGACTATTCTTCCCCTCGTCTTCGCTGCCAACTGTCAGGAGGTCCCATGTTTTCCGCTGCCAAGACCCTCGGCCGGACGAACCCTTCGCGAAGGAGCCGAGCTTTTCCAAGCGTGGTTTGCAGCTTTGCAGCCCTGGTCCTTCTCTTCGCCGGGCTGCTCGCCTGCCCTCCTCCACCCAAGCCCCGACAAAGGGCGCGCACCACCCAACCCCCTCCCAGCTACCCGTACAGAGGCAAGACGATTCGAGTGGACGGCCGCATCCACATCTTCGACAGGACCAAGACCAGGGCGCTCGGAGTGCTCTACCGGCCAGCCGCTGGGGGCCTGACGAGGCCAGTGGGCATCGTGGGAGTCGACCCCAGGCGGGGCTCCATCCGCTGGACCAAGGCCGTCAACCTGAAGCTGCGGGACCCGAAGCTGCCCTGGAGCTTCGAGCTGGCTCGCAACGTGACCTACCTGGCCGCATGGGTGGATGGCGCAAAGATCCGGGCCTTCGACATCTACGGCCGGGACGCCTGGACCTGCAAGCTGGAGGGAGCCCTGGGGGTCTCGAAGATCGGCGAGGGGTTCATCACCGCCAGGGGCTCCAAGATCTACTTCATAGAGCGAAGGTCTGGCAAGGCCAGCGCCGTGGCGGACCTGGGCGCGCCAATCACCGCGCCCCTGGTGGCCCTGCACGAGGGAGAGGTCATGGCCCTCACGGACGACTTCCTCGTGGGGGTCAACCTGGACGCGCCCAGGGGCAAGCAGGTAATCTTCCGGCACCGGCTCAGCCGCCCGGAGGGCCTGGTGCCCACCAGGCCCCAGGTGAAGGGGGACATGATCGTCGTGGGCTCGAAGGCCAAGCCCCTCATCATCAAGACGGAGGTCTCCAGGCTGGACCCGGTCACCCTGAAGCCCCGGTGGCGCAAGCTCATCCCGGGGAGAGTCCGCAGCCACAGCTCACTTTTCGTCCTGGGGAACAAGGTCCGGATCATCAACCGCGTACCTGGCCGTCCCGACCGGATGTTCATCCTAGACGGCAAGGACGGCAAGCTCACCGGCACCATTCAGACAGGGGTCCGCAGGGGCTGCCAGTATGGGACGAACCACCTCTTTTGTGTGACCAAGAGCGCTGTCATTGCCTACGACAAGAAGACTCTCAGGGAGGTCTGGCGTAGGGAGACCCTGGAGGACATTCGCGGCAACCAGCATTTCCCCCACGGCTCCACGTTCTTCATCGCCGAGGGCCGCAAGGTTGTCGGCGTGGGCTCCGACGGGAGGGTCAACTTCTCCTACGAGATCAAATCCCCACCTTTCAGGCCGTCGGTCAATCGCGTGCTGGGGGTGGTCAAGTCCACCCTGATCATCACGGTGGTGGACTGGGTCAGGCAGCGGGGCATGGCGCAGGTGTGGGGCATCGACCTCAAGACCGGCAAGCGGCGCTACATCCTTCGCTGGAACATGTTCACCGCCACCCCCGCCTATGCCGAGAAGGCCGTCGCCCTCAAGGGTGATCGGCTCCTGGTCGCCGACGGTGTATGGATCCGGGCCTACAACGGCGCCACCGGCGTTGTCATGGGGGGCATCCCGCACCGTATCAGGGCACCCAAGACCAAGATCCCCGCCGTGAAGACCATGGGAGGGCGAGCCTGGCTGGAGCGCGTCGGCACCCTGGCCATGCTCTCCTCCAAGGGTCGGATCCTCTGGCGACACAAGCTGGCCGGGGGGCGCGTCCTGGCGGTGGGGCCCACCCTGATGTTCATCAAGGCTCCCGGCGGCGAGATAAGAGCCCTGGACATGAAAAAGGGCGGCCGCGTGCGCTGGCGGGCCACCTTCAGCCCCACCCTGAGGCCCAACATCGTGGAGGTACCCGGGGGGGTCATCCTCTCCCACCACGAGCTCGCGGTGGTGTTGGACCCTGCCACCGGGAAGAAGAAGAGCACCTGGAAGCCCGGGGGCTGGCACCTCACCATGATGGGAAAGACCCCGCTGCTTCTGCGGGTGCTCACCTTCCGCCCCAAGGATGCCGGGGTGGTCGAGGCGGTCCGCTTCGACCGGGAGTCCAAGAAGGCGACCCGCGCCTGGGTGACCTCAGTGCCCAGGCCTGCCACCACACCCAAGCCCCTCCCGTCAGCGGTGGCCGGCCTCTTCCCCTGGTTCTCCCTGGACGCCGACCTGGTCATGTACCCGACCAAGGGCGGGCGCTGTCTGGTGGCCCTGGACCTGTTCGACGGCAAGCAGCGCTGGAAAAAATGCAACATCGCCTGGCCGGCCCCACCCAGGGCCTACGGTGGCAAGCTCTACGCAGCGACGGGCCAGGTCGTGCCTGGGACCCCTGAGGAGCAGCAGGGCCTGTTCGCCATCGACGAGGGGAACGGCACGTCCCGCCGACTGTTCAAGATCCCTCTCTCGAGCGGCCAGCGTTTCATGCTTCCCCAGTACGGGCCCCTGTTTCGGGGTGAGTTCTTCGTGCTCACCCAGGGCCCACGCCTGAGGCAGCTCTTCCTCGCGCCCCCACCTCGCAGACGCCCATGACCAGGGAAACGGGAGACCTCCCATGAAGACGCAGCAGTTCGAGCCCTTGCCCCCGGTCGTTCAACGCTTCTTGCGCTACGTGGCCATCGACACACAGTCCTCCGAGAGCTCGGAGAGCTACCCCAGCACCGCCAAGCAGAAGCACCTGGCTCAGCTCCTGGTGGAAGAGCTGCAAGAGCTGGGCATGCAGGACGTCACCATGGACGAGTGGGGCTGTGTCACGGCCACCCTCCCGGGCGCTGGTGACAAGGTGGTGGGCTGGATCGCCCACATGGACACCTCCCCGGAGGTGTCCGGCGCCGACGTCAAGCCCATGACCCACAGCAACTACCAGGGCGGCCCTCTGACTCTTGGCTCCTCGGTGGAGATTACTCCGGAGGACAGCCCAGCCCTGGAGGCGTGCCTGGGCCACGACATCATCACATCTGACGGCACGACCCTGCTGGGAGCGGACAACAAGGCGGGCATCGCCGCCATCGTCACGGCACTGGCTCACCTGCTGGACCACCCGGAGCTCCCGCGGCCAACCTTGCGGGTCGCCTTCACCTGCGACGAGGAGATCGGCAGAGGCACCATGCACTTTGACGTGGCGCGCTTCGGGGCCGACCTCGCCTACACCGTGGATGGCGAGACGGTGGGAGAGATCGAGAACGAGACCTTCTGCGCAGACATGGTTGTGCTGAAGGTCCGTGGACGCAACGTGCACCCGGGCTACGCAAAGGGCAAGCTCGTAAACGCCCTCAAGGCGGCCTCGGCGGTGGTGCTGGGCCTGCCGGAGGAGGAGGCGCCCGAGACCACCGAGGGCAGGCAGGGTTACCTGCACCCCATCTCCGTCTCCGGAGGCGTGGAGGAGGCCGAGGTAAGGCTCCTGGTGCGAGATTTCGCCGAGTCGGGCCTCGAGCGGCTGGAAGGGATCCTGGAGGACGTGGTCCGCCAGACCATGGAGCGCTTCCCAGGGGTGCTCATCGACTCCGAGCTGCGCCAGCAGTACCGCAACATGCGAGCCGTGCTGCAGGATGTTCCAGAGGTGGTGGACAAGGCCATGGAGGCCGTGCGTCGCGCCGGTGGCGAGCCCAAGCTCTCCTACGCTCGCGGGGGCACCGACGGCGCCATGCTCACCTTCAAGGGCCTCCCCACGCCCAACATCTTCACCGGCGGACACAACTTCCATTCGGTCCGGGAGTGGATCTCTGTCCAGGACCTCTCCTTCACGGTGACAACGCTGGTGGAGCTGGCCGGCCTCTGGGCACAGAGGTGACGCGCGTCACCCCACCGGTACCCTGATGGTGAACACGGCGCCCCCCTCCGGAGGACATTCCAGGTCGATGGTGCCACTGTGCTCCAGGACTATCTTCTTGACTATGGCCAGCCCCAGCCCGGTGCCAGACCCCTTTGTGGTGAAATAGGGGTCGAAGACCCGATCCATGAGCCCCTCATCCACCCCGGGTCCATTGTCGGCGAGGGTGATCACCGCAACCCCTGAGTGCACCAGGCGCCGCGCCCGAATCGTCACCCTGGGACTATCACTCACCTCCCGGGCGGCTTCGAAGCCGTTCTCCACCAGGTTGACCAGCACCCTGCGAAAGAGCAGCCGGTCCACGAGCAGGTCGAATCCGGGCACTGGCGGCGTGCACTCCAGCTCCCCTGGGGCGTCCAGCTCCCCCAGGGAGCGCCGCAGATCGTCCATCACCTCCGACACCGGCACCGGCTCGGGCTGAACCTGGGGCAGCTTCGCAAAGGCCGAGAACGCCTCCACCAGGCGCCGCAGACCCTGAACCTCCTCGTCCACTATCTCCGCCGCATCCTCCAGCAGCTTCCGGTACACGGGGTCATCACCGTCATACTTCTCCCGCGCCTGCTGAACCGCGAGCAGGATGGGGGTGAGGGGGTTCTTTATCTCGTGCGCCAGCCGACGGGCCACATCCTGCCAGGCGCTGATCTTCTGCAAATAGGCGATCTGTGCGCGGTTTCTCCGAAGCTCGGCGACCATCTCGTTGAAGGCGCCGTAGAGCTGCCCGATCTCGTCGCGCTCCCTCGTGGGCACCGCCACGTCCAGGTCGCCAGAGGCGACGGTCTTGGTAGCTCGCGAGAGCCGGCTTATCCTCCTGGAGAAGCGCCGCGCAAAAAGCAACCCCACGACGGTGACCAGAAGCATGGCTCCCCCGAAGAACCGCATAAACCCCTTGAGCGAGTACTGCTCCAGCTTCCGGTCGATCTTCTTTACATGAGGGGACTCCAGGTCGAGCTTGCGCACGAGCCGCCGGTAGGCGGCGCTGGCGTGGCGATCAATGGGGAACTCGGCCACCAGCAGCCAGCCCGTGGACCCGATGGGCCTGTGCAGGCGAAACCGGGCGTCTGGCTCTCCCTCCCGGCCTCGCTCCACCACCAGCCGCTCCGACCGATCCCGCACCGCCAGCCGACGGATCTGGGGGACCTGCTCCATCGCAGTGGCCAGCGCCTTGCCCATCTGCTCTCGGTCGCGGCTCCACACCGCGTGGGTCAGATGCGGGGAGGTCGCCACCGAGTCGGCCACCGCCTCGAAGCGGTGCTTCCTGGCGCGAAACAGCTCCCGGTACACCGGCGGAACTCTGCGCAGCTCGCCCTCCAGCTCCCGCACGTACCCCCGCATGGTGGCGGTCGAGACCTGCACGGCGCTGTCGACCAGGTACAGCGAGAAGAAGAAGAAGCTCGCCGAGATGAGCAGCAGTAGGACAACCAGCTTCACGCCAAAACGTCCCATGGTCACGGCCCCGCGTTCCAGGTTGTCTGGGTGCAGTACTTGACCCGCTTGAGCGCCCTGCTGATGCGGCTGTGCACTCGAATCACCACGGCGGGCGCGATGGGCGAGCCACCTCGAATGATCCTCGACCTTCCCTGGTTGGTGATCCACCTCCGGATCCGGGCTGCGAGGGACTTGGGCATGGGCGCGAAGAGAACCCGAATCTCCACGTAGAACTTCATCCCCACCGAGAAGTGGCTAATTGGCCCGAGGTCCAGGGTGACGTTGGCGATCCGGCGCAGAGCCTTGCGCAGGGAGCTCTCCCGGAAGCGATGGGTGCCCGAGGAGTCGCTCACGGTGATGCGATAGGTGCCAGCCCACAAGTCATAGGCGACCTTACAGTTTCGAATGACCGTTCCGATGCGCCTCCGCCCCCGCTCCCTGAAGATGGCCGCCTCCAGGAAGATGTGCCGCTCGATGCCGGACTTGAGCCGGGTCTTGAGCCGCCGGTCGAAGAACTTGCGAAAGGTGAATACCATCAGGATGTGGTGCAGCCGGGGGTCCTCGACGAAGCGCACCACCTTCCAGCTCCCCTTCTTGCAGCGGCGAGCCTCCGCGCGCGGGGCCATGGCGCCCAGGAGCCAAAACACCAGCAGGCCCAAAAGCGGCAGGGCCTTCGCACCGAGCCGGGGCAGTCGGCGCTGGGGCCGAGGCCTACCTGGGAATCCAGCCCAGCGCATTGCCAAAAGAGAGCGTAAAGACGCCAATGTAGGTATCCAGCCGGAACCCAAGGTCGAACACCATGTCCACCGGGATCGACTCCCGGAGGCCCCGGTCCCTCACCCGGAAGTCCTCCTCGGAGAGCATCGAGACAATCCCCACCGAGACGTAGAAGCTGGAGCTGTAGACCAGGCGGCCACCTCGCGACATTGGAATGCAGTAGCGCAGCGCCGCGCGGCCGGCGATGGTCTCGTAGCGCATGTCCACTATGTTGTTGCCAAAGAGGTTTCGGCTGGGGCGTGTCGCGAAGTTCAAACCCAGGGCCCTGTTGGGCACCTGCTCGTTCAGATCTCCAATGAAGAACTTGTTGAAGAGGGGCGTCTTTCCGATGATGACACCGGCATAGAGCTGGAGGGAGAGCACGTGGTGATACCAGGGCATCTGCCAGTGCTGCTCAAAGGACGTGACCACCTTGGCGAACTGATAGGTGGAGCCAATGTACTTGGTCCCCAGCTCGGCAGCTATCTCCAGGCGCATCCCACGGGTGGGCAGCACCGGGTCGTTGCGCGTGTCCCGTACAAAGGTCACCGCCAGCGAGGAGAGGTAGCTGTTGCCGTCCACCAGGTCGAAGGAGAGGCGCTCCTGCCTGCCGCTGGGGAAGAAGCGCACCGCTCCCTCGGGCAGGCGGGCCGAGACCCACTCGAACCGGTAGTCCAGGTAGACCCTGTTGTGCGCCCCCAGGGCGGAGAAGAGGCCCAGCAGGCCCCCCAACCTGCGGTAGCGGACGGCCGAGAAGTTCTCCACGTCCGATCCGTTGGGGTCAAAACCCTCGATGCGAAAGAGCTCGGACGCCTCTGCAAAGAGGACCGTGGCTGAAAGACCCACCCTGCGGGCAAAGAGCCGCGGGTAGGTGAACCTGAGCCGCTCAGCGTGCTGGATCCTTGCGCCAGCGGCCACGTCCTTGGCGGCCGCACCCACGACGAAGGCTCCAGACAGGTGCAGCTCCCGCCCGAGGAAGTTGTTCTCCGCCAGGTCCAGGCCGGCCCAAAAAGGGGTGGCGTTGGAGAAGCCCAGGTGCAGGTTCTGCACGACGATGGTCCCTCGCTCCCTGACCCTCACGTTCAGGACGACCCTGCCTGGGGCCGACCCCTTGGACAGGGAGAAGGAGACATCCCTGAACAGGCCCGAGGAGAGCAGCCTGAGCCTCGCCCTGGCGATGCGGGGGTCAGCGGCCGTGATCACGTCTCCGACGCGGATCTTGATCTTGTTGCGGATCACGCTGGGGTGGGTCGCCCTGCGGCCCAGGATCCGAACTCGCTCCACGGTGTAGCGGGGCAGATCGTCGCCAGCGAGCGGGCGAGCCCGGGGACGAAGCCGCGCCTTGGGCCCCGAGGAGCCGGCTCCAGTCTCCACGGCGGGCGAGGCCACACCGACAGGGCGACGGCGCCCCTTGTGCCGCGGTGGCTCTCTGGATGCCTGCCCGGGACGAACGCTCGTCCGCCGAGCAGGGGGCGCCGCCACCGCTCGCTCCACCGGAGCTGGCCCCGGAGACGCGCTCGCAACGGGCTGGAGCAGGTCCACCAGCGCCAAGGTCACGACGCAGATGCCGCATCGCGCTGAGGCGGTGCTGTGGTGATGCCGAGCCATGGTCTCCACGGGTCAAGGTGATATAATGCCCCCCGATAGTAAAGGAGACAGCCATGCCGGGGCAATGCTCGCAAGCACATCAACCCGAGCCGGTGCCGAGGCGGCCTGGGGTCACCCTGCTCCCTCTCGTCGTCATGCTCATGTCCTTGGTGACGGGGTGCACCGACCTGCGAGACTACACCGGGGTCTGGCGGGGTAACATCGTGCGCAACCAGTACCTTCGCAACGGGTTTGACTCGGACACCTCGGTGGAGCTCACCATCACGAGCATCAACCGCTCCAGCCTCGTCGGGCATCTCCGCCTCTCTCCCGCCCAGCAGAGCACCTCTGGCTTCGACGCCACCCTCATCCCGGTTGTGGAGGCGAACAACGACGCCCTGGGTGAGCTGGACTTCGACGGGGACCCCCTCTCCACGTACATCTTCTTCGTGCCAGCCGTGGACACCGCGGAGGCGAGCGCCCTGGTCATCCTCTCCACCCACTTCGGTGACCGCATCGAGCTTCGGGTCCTACGTCACGACCTCTACGGGGTGTTCAAGCTCAAGAAATGATCCTCGAGACCAGGGCCCTTTGATCATGCCACTGCAATGGGTGTATGATCGGCCCTACCATGGAACATAAGCTCACAGCAGGTCACAGCCAGCTCGCCATTATCGCGCTGGCGGCGGCGCTCTCTTTCGGCTGCCAGTTCGACTCCGGCGGCCTCTCACCCCTCGATGGCGGGGGCCAGGACGCGCTGCCCATCCTGGACGCGGCTGCCGACAGCGCCTCTGACGCCGACGCTAGCTCCGGCTGCGTCAACGGCGAGCAGCGCTGCTACGGGCCCGCCGTTCAGCTCTGCACGGGAGGAGCCTGGGTTACCTCCACCGTGTGCGACTGGGGCTGCAACAGCTCCTCGGGTGGATATCCCTACTGCGGAGATCCCCTCTGGGCGGAGACCGTCGACCCGGACACCGACGTGGGCACAGGGCAGTGGGTGGCCGAGGCGGGTCTCACGGTTGTCAACACTGACGACGGCAGCATCACCACGCCCTCCGGTGATCCGCTCATGGTGGACTTCAAGAAGCGGATCCACTTCCGCTCGGGCGACCTCCCAGACGTGCTCATCCTGGGCTTTGCCTCCATTACCATCCCCCAGGGCGCCCGGGTGGAGGTGCGGGGCACCCACGCGCTGGCGCTGGTGGCCAGTGAGACGATCACCATCGCCGGCGAGCTCTTTGCTCAGGGGCAGCCCGATGGAACCCCTGGCCCGGGGGGCTACCCCGGAGGGTCCGATGGCGGCCCAGGCTCCAGGGACGGCGGAGGCGCGCCCGGTGACAGGAGCAGCCTAGGAACGCTCCACAGCGGCGCCGGGGGGGGCGGCTTCATCGGCGCTGGTGGAGCTGGCGGCACTGTCTCTCAGGCGCTGGGCACTGTAAATGGCGGCCCCGGCGGCGCCACGGTGACCGTGGATCCCGTGGATGGCCTTCTTCTGGGCGGCCACGGCGGTGGCGCATCTGCCCCGGACGTTTCCGGGTGGGCGCCCGGCGGTGGGGGCGGAGGGGCCCTCATGTTGGCGGCCAGGCTGAGCGTGGAGATCCGGCCCGCCGGTGTCGTGAACGTGGGCGGGGGAGCAGGGGGCACGAGCGT
>JAJRWW010000119.1 GCA_024276595.1 Myxococcota bacterium | reverse complement strand
CTTGCCCTGGGGTCGCGACAGGCTCATCTGCCGGATGACCTCGAGCAGGACCTCGTTGCGGAAGCGCACCTTGTTCAGAAACGGGGTGCGCGAGGGGTCGAAGATGTGGGCGCGGAGCGGGACCAGGCGGAAGGTGCGGTGCAGGCTCTGCGTGCTCTGCGTGCTCTGACTGCCTGCCGGGCGGTCTGCCTCTTGTGAGAGCAGGGAGTCAATGGACTCCTGGGCCTCGGGGTGGGTCCCGCCATAGACCATGTCGAAGAGGCGCTCGATGCTCTCGTGAATGTAGTACCCCTGTCGAGCCTCCTCGGTCTGCAGCTCGACAGACTCCAGGTCGCGGAGGCGCTCGAAGCTGTAGCCCAGGCGATAGGCCTCGGCGCCCAGGGGGGCGTAGCCCAGCTCGGGGCGAGCCTCGATGTAGAGCATGAACAGGATCCGGTACATGTAGCGAAGGCACTCGCGGGCCAGCTCATCCCCGTGGATCTCCTCGTTGAAGATCTTCTTCTTGGAGACCTGGCGGCGGTAGCGGATGGCCTCGTTGCCCAGCCGCTCGATGCTGTCGCGCAGGGCGTACTTGAGGTCCTCGCTGACCTCGAAGGCGTGGCGGTGGGAGCTGTCGTCCAGGGCGTCGATGAGGGCGCTGCCCGACTCGGGAGACAGGGTGTCCCGGTGGAGCAGGGCGGCAGCGGCCTGGAGGACGGCGTCCTCGCGGCGGCCCAGGATCTCCACCCAGTCGAAGCGGAGCATGCGCTGCTCGGCCCACTTGCCGCGGTCGGCGAGGACCCACTGGGTGTCGCCGAGGACGAGGACGAAGCGCGGCGGCTCGTCCAGACCAAAGGCCTGGGTGACCAGCTCCTCGGTGGTGTGGCCAGACAGGCCCACAGATCCGTCGCTGGTGATGGGGTCGAGATCCAGGTCGCGGGGCGGGTCCGGGACCACGAGGTGCTGCTCGGGGAGCAGCGGCAGGCCGAGGGGGTCGCCGGGCTGGTCGTGAGCGCTGACCACCGGGAGGATCCAAAGGAGCGGGGAGCCGTCGGCTCGATGCAGCTCGGCCAGGAGCGGCAGAGGCCCTGCGGGGAGGTGGCGATGGGTGGGACGGAGCCCATATCCGAGGGCGTCGACCAGGGCGGCCTGCATCTCCAGGTGGGCCCGAGCTCTCAGCTCAGGGGCCTTGAGGCGCTCCAGGCGATCCCGGTAGCGGAAGAAGTCGGCCTGGAGGTTGCTGAGCCGACGGTGCGGGGGGCGGGCGCCTCCCTGCTCCTTGGCTTGCTCCTGCCACCTGGCCACCATGGGGCGGATGTCGTTGCCCAGGATCGCCGCCAGGTAGTGGTGGGTGTAGAACTCGTGGACGTTCTCGATGCCGATCATCGTCATCGCCCGCCCCCCTTTGCACGCTTTGCCCCCCTGGCTAGCTTCGCTGCCCTGGCACGCCTTGCTCCCCTGGCTGGCTTCGCTGCCCTGGCACGCCTTGCTCCCCTGGCTGGCTTCGCTGCCCTGGCACGCCTTGCTCCCCCGGCTGGCTTCGCTGCCAGCCGGTGGATGGCGGCGATCACCTGGATGAACGGCGTGGCTCCGATGGCCATGGCGTCCTCCACCCAGCGCTCGTGCTCGAGAAAGAGGCGCTCCACCTGGCGCCGGCGCCTGTCCCGCTCCTGCTCGGCGATGGAGTCGGTGCGGTTGCCGTAGATCAGCTCGGCAAAGTCGAGCTGGCGGGCCTTGAGGCGCTCGAGGCGAGCTCTCTCGCTCTGCAGCCTGGGGGCGGTGCTGTCGATGTACGCCTGCCGATCCTCGGCGAGCTGCCTGGAGACCGCCTCCACGGCGACGGGGAGCAGGCGCTGGAGGTCCTCGACGGGGGCGGGGGTGCCAGGGTTGGGCAGGTCGCGGGATCCGAAGCCGGTCTGCGTCAGGAAACTTGTGAAGGGCTCGACCTTGTCGAGTCGATTGTCCAGGTGGTCGCCGGAGAAGCGGGCGACGTACCAGCGGTGAACGAGGGGTTGGGCGCGGCGGTTGGGGAGCAGGCCGGAGAGGATGACGGCCGTCTCGCCCGGCTCAAAGGGGTCGGTGACCGTGAGGACCGGTGCGCTGTGGCGCCCGAACTCACCCCGGAGCCGGTCGGTGAGCCAGTCCATCACCGGGCCCAGGGGCCAGAGGTACTGGTGCCTGGGCCAGGCGTTCTCCTCGCGGCGGGCATCGGCCAGGGCGCGCTCCATGCGATCGGGATCGGCGGTGAGGAGCAGGACGCCGTCCTCGCGGCGGACCTCCTTCGGGAGCCTGGCGAAGCGGCGGAGCAGATCTGGCGGGGCCTGGATCTCTGCCAGGCGCTCGCGTGGCCGGAGCCTGGCCTGCAGCCCGATGGTCTCCTGCAGCCGGTGGGTGGCTGCCTCCAGGAAGTCGAAGTCCGAGGCGAAGATGGAGGGGAGAGCGCGAACGGGCGCGGGCTCCTGTTGCTCACCTTCAGCCGTGGTGGATGAGGTGGCAGCCGAAGCCTCCCCGAGGATGAGGGCGAAGGGGTCCACCAGGCGCGACTGGAGGTCCGCCTCGAACTGGTCCGCTGTCTGACCGGCCTCCATGGCGCGACCGGTGATCAGCTCCTCCTGCTCGATGTCGTAGACGTTCATGAAGGCTGATGGGTCGCCGATGTTTTCTTGGGCCTGCTCGTCCTTGTCGATGAGCAGCTCCAAGATGCGGGTGTCGCCCTTGATGGCAGCGTGCCGGGGCTCGGTGAGAAGGTAGACGATGCGCGGCTCGTGCTCCTGGCCATAGCGGTCGATGCGGCCGTTGCGCTGCTGGAAGGTCATGAGGGACCAGGGCACGTCGAAGTGGATCATCCGGTGGCAGAGGTAGTGGAGGTTCAGGCCCTCGGCCGCCACGTCGGTGGCAAGCAGGAGGCGGATGGGCTCCGTGGTCTTGCCAAAGGCCTCCACGATCTCCTGCTGCTCGGTGTCCGACTTGGAGCCGTGCAGCACGCGCCACTGGGCTGGCTTGAGGCCGAGATCCGCGGTCAGGTGCTCGGCCAGGAAGTCGAGGGTCTCACGGCGCTCGGTGAAGATGACGAGGCGGTCCTCCTTGGCCCTGCTCGCCCTCCACCTCCAGTGCTCGCCGATGACCTCCAGGAGCTTGCAGTACTTGGAGAATGAGCCCGGATCGTCGTGCACGGCCTGAACATCGTCTTGAAGGCGCCGCAGGGCGCGTACATCCCTTTCGTAGCTCTTGGCGTCCTCTCTGCGCTCGAGGCGGCCGATGCGGTTTGCGATGGTCTGCAAGCAGGCCGCCGGGCTGGAAAAGAGCGACTTCTCCAGGGTAGTCTTGAAGAGCATCCCGCCCGTGGCGCGCTGGTCGATGCGAGAGAAGGACATGCTCGCCAGGGTGGCGAAGGCCCGCTCCTCGGCAGCGGAGGCCTGGGACTTTGCCGTGGCGATGTGGCGCTTGGGAATGCGCTTTGCGAGCTGGGCGGCCACGTGTTTTTTGAACCGGCGGACGAACAGGCCGTTGATGTCGTCTGCGGAGTAGTCGTCCGGGTCGGCGATGGCCGTGGGATCCAGCATGTTCATCAGGCTCGCAAAGGACCTCGGCTTGCCGTCGTGGGGGGTGGCGGAGAGCAGGATCAGGCTGTCGCAGTTGCGGGCCAGGATCTTGGCGATGCGGGCGCGCTGGGACTGACCGCCGCCCCGGGTGGCCACGTTGTGCGCCTCGTCGATGACGATGACATCCCAGTAGGCCTGCTCCACGTGGGTGCGGAACCAGTTGTTCTGCTTAAGGGTGTCTATGGAGATGATGGACCGGTCGAAGTAGAAAAACGGGTTGTGGTGCGTGGGGATCTCGGCGCGGACCCGTTGCAGACCGACGGAGTCGAGGCGAGTCAAAGGGATGCTGAAGCGGCCCCACATCTCTTTTTGGAACTGGGTGAGCATGGACTTGACCGTGGCCACCAGGATTCGGCGGCCCCGGCCCCGGCGGATCAGCTCGGAGAGCAGGATGCCGGCCTCGATGGTCTTGCCGAGGCCCACCGCGTCGGCGATGAGGATGCGCTGGCGGGGCTTTTTCAGGGCTTGCCAGGCCGGGTCGAGCTGGAAGTCCAGCCTGTCCATGACCGCGCGATGGCCCACGTAGAGGGCGTCATCGGGAGGCGGCACGTCCCTGAGAAGGCTCTCAATGTAGAGCAGGCCGGCGCGGTGGTGGGGGGATGTGTCCCGCTCGAGCGCCGTGGTGCGCGGGTCGAGCACCCGGACCTCGGGCTCGAGCTCCTCGAGGAACAGGGCCTCCTGGTCGCGCACGATCTCAGAGACCCCGACGCAGCGCCAGGCGGCCTTGCCGCTGGATGTGGTGTCCACGCGGACCACGCGCCAGACGGCGTCCCGTAGCTCGATATGGGCCCCCGGCGCGATGACGCCGGACTTCTCGAGCTTCATCGACTCCGCGACAGGCATACTCACCGTCTCCGGTATGGGCTTTCGTTTCGATGGCTTGGCTGGTGAGGCGGACAGGCAGCCGTCCGGTGACTCTGCCACAGGGCCAGATGAGTCATCCTCTCCGAGCTCCGCGCGGAGCCTGGTGATCATCTCCCCGCGAGGCCTGGACCGGCCAGTCTCCCAGAAGGAGACGGCTGGACCCGATACACCGAGCCGCTCTCCGAGCACCGCCTGCGAAAGGCCCAGCTCATGTCTGCGCTGCGCAATCCACTCTCCCACATGATCCGGCTGGGGTGCGACAGGAACCGTCGCACCGGCTGCCCCGCCATCGCGCCCAAGGATCCGGTCCACGATCTGGGCCTTTACCTTGCCCGAGCTGTCCAGGCCCAGGCCCCTACAGATCGTCTTCAGGTCGTCGCGGCGGAGAGCTCCCAGGATCTCCTCCAGGGCGACGCGGCGAGAGCGTACCAGCGCATCCACGAGGTTCTGCTTCACCCGGCGGTCAGCCGAGTCCAGCTCAAACGAATCTACGAGCTCTCCAAGCACCTGCCGGGGCAGGTGCTCCAGGATCTGCCGTTTGCCAGCCATGTTGTTCTCCGGCAAAAGTCCTCCCAGACTAACCCGAGCGGCCCGCCATATCTACGCCCGTGCCAGAAACATCGTAACAGCCCCTTCCCGGGCTATCAGCCGCTGCAAGTCGAGCGCAGAGGGCTTTCTGAGGGACCATTGCCCACGCGGTCTGAGGCGAACCACCGCGAGGGGTATGGCAGCCATACAACTGACCCGAAACTGAAACTGCTGCGAACTCGGTTGCCGCAAAGGAGCCACACGCTTCTCGGATCGAGCCTGGTCCGGTAGAGGGGGGCCTTGTGCTACACTAACGAAGCTGGCATGAGTTTTCCTCGGGGAGATTCCCATCAGGAGACAAAAGCTATGACGCTTGATCTTGATGCCGTCGGCGAACGGCTTGCCGAACTAGTGGAACAGGCGGAGTCGATGAACGCCTCTTCCGCTGGCATTGGATTCGAGTCGTGCCACGATCATCGTCGAGCTGCAGCATGGATTGGGCTTGCCGAAACAGCTCTCAAATCACTGCTGCCCTCGGGCCACCCGTTGCTGTTGCAGTGGCAAAGTATCCAGGCTCTCGCGCACGAAAACCCGTCATCTGGGGGCCAGAGTAATTGGGCCATCTTCGATCAGTTCTGCGGCGTGGTTGATGCGGCGCTTGCACTGGTGCGCACGAACCGTCTCTCCAGCATTGTCGACGAAATCCGCCTTGAGACCGTCGGCGAAGTCCTTGAGCAGGCAGAAGAACTGTTGGCCGCGAATCAGCTCGTCGCGGCCACGGTCCTTGCGGGCGGTGCTCTTGAGACCCACTTGCGCCACCTGTGTCTGAGGAACCAAGTCACATGGAATGGCGCAGGATCTATCAGTGCGTACAGCGATGCGATTGCCAGAGCACGGAAACGAGGCATCTTGATCTACTCGAAGACAGACGGCAAGCAGGTCACAAGTTGGGGCGGAATACGTAACGACGCTGCCCATGACCCGACCAGATATGATCGCACGAAAGACGAAGTGCGTCTCATGATCGAGGGTATCAGGCAATTCTTGGCGAGGAATCCATAGTGATCTGCAACCCCGGTGAACGCCATGCAACTTCCGGCAATCAAGGTAGGGGTAGCACGCAAAAAACGCTACCCCAGCGCTACCCTGGGCGCTACCCCAGAGGTGATTTCCTCTCGTTACCCCAGCTAACATTCTGTGATGATTTATGCCAACGAGCGGACTTGAACCGCTGACCTGCCGATTACGAATCAGCCGACGGGGGTCTTGCGTGGCTGTTGACTGGTTGGGTGTCTATTGGTCAGAGTGCGATAACTGTACGGAAAAGAACATGAAAGTCGCGTTGTCTGGTTGGTATTGCGTGTAGATCTGTCATGAGTCCTGTGCGGGACCAACCGTGGGACCAACATCGGAGAGAGGCTCGATGGCGAACAGCAAGGCAGAGGCCAGAACCAAGCGCCCCAAGCTCACCAAGAGGCTGGTGGACCGGCTCAGCACCACGAAGAAGTACGGCGAGCGCGTCTACTGCGGGGGCTTGCCCGCCTTCGGGGTGAAGGTGTTCCCCCCGGGGCGCAAGTCGTTCTTCGTGGATTGCGAGCCGCGCCACGCCCGGCGTCGCATCACCATTGGGCAGTTCGGCCCCATGACCGTGGATCAGGCACGCTCTGCAGCCCACACTACCCTGGGGCAGAGACAGACCGGTGGTGCCGACCCCCTGGACGACCGGGAGCAGCGCCGCAGGGCTGGGACCGTGGCGGAGTGGGTCACCGAGTACCTGGCGCGCATTGCCCGTTGAGGGTCTCCACGGAGCCGCTTCATTGCGAGATGGGTTGACAAAATGTCTAGTCGGCGTCACGATCACGGTATGATGTCTGAGGAGGCCCAAGCTCTGGCGGACATCCAAGGTCTCGCGTCGGCGGGACGGATCGTGGTCAGCCGCCACGCAGACCAGCGGATGGACGAGCGGGGCGCGACCTTCGATGATGTCAGGGAGGCGTTGGTCACGGCCACGAGTTGTCGGATCGAGCCGGCGTCGCGGTGGAAGGTCGAAGGAGGCTGTGATTGCGATGGAGACGAGCTGACCCTGGTCGTCACTATCGAGTTGGCCGTGGTGGTGGTGACGTTGTTTTGAGACCCGGTTCGTCGCCCCACGCTGCAGGCGTTGGGCGAAGCCACTAGCGACGTGAGAGGAAGGAGACAGAACCCATGCTGGAGACCTGCCCGAGCTGCCAAGAGAAGGCGATGAGGCCCGGCACCACCGAGCTGACCCGCAAGATCGGCGGTATCACGTTCAAGGCGGAGGTCCCGGTGGAGCTTTGCGGTTCCTGTGGCGAGTGGTACGTGAGCCACGAGGACGGGCACCGCTTCGACGTCGCCGTGGCCCGGGCCTTGGGAGCGCACGCCATCGGTACGCCCGACGCCTTCAAGTTCATGCGCAAGGCCACCGGACTCCGCGCCGTGGATCTGGCGGAGCTGATCGGCGTGACCCCGGAGACTGTCTCCCGCTGGGAGACCGGCAAGGTGTCCGTGGAGCGCCGCGCCCTCGCGCTGCTGCAGGCCCTCGTAACCGAGCATGCCGAAGGGACCACCGCTACCCTGGACCGCCTGCGCGCCCTCGCTGGCAAGAAGAAGCGCAAGCCGCGTGCCGTCCGCGTGGCGCTGTGACGCTGCCCCTCAGACGCAGGGCTTGTGTGCTCGACGATATCAAGGACTGTCGGGGTACGCAGGATTTCGTGGTCGAGGAATGCGAGCTTCCGGGGTCTGAGGTTGATCGAGATGGCCTGTTTGTGGCCGTCAACTCCATGGGCGTGCTCTACGTTGAGGACCGTCTGGCTGCCAAGAAGCATCCTCGTGGGCTCGTGGATGAGTATGCAGAGCTGGTTGGTCTCCTCGCCTCTCAGATGGGGCAGATGCGCAACTACCACAACGTCGCGCTCGAAGTTCTCCAAGAACACCAGCTTCATCATCCCGTCAGCCAGGATGAGCGTCTTGTCGGCGGTGAGATGCGTTGTTGGCCCCCAGCTTCTGGTAGCCCAGGTCACGCCACGTTGGGGAAATGACAGTCATCGAGATGACCTCCCTGTTATTGCTATCGCACCGTAATCAGTGTGCTGGCCGTTCCCAACCAACCGCTCCCCGATGAGCGTTGTGAGATGTGTCCCATGTGGGCGCCAACCCTGACAACGTCAAGCCACCGTCTGCTCTCGAAGGACCCCACCCACCCCCCGGGTCCCTACTACACCTCCAAGTGCCGAGGCAGGCCCTTGATGTCCGATGTGCAGTGGACATGCGCCAGAGCTACCGCGTGTGGTGGACGGCAGGTGGCGGTATACGCGCCTCGGGCCGAGCCCGCTTGCGCGGCTCATGGGAACGCCGCTGGTCATCAGGGCGAGCGCCATGGTCGGAGCACGATGGAGGCGGCAGCAGAGGTGAGGAAGCTGTGAGGAAGGGGCGTGACGGGGTAGGAGCAGGCGCCACATCAGACCGGCGTGGGAGCACTGCGAGACCAAATGCGCCCGCTGGTCTTGTCCCCCTGTAAGCGTGCGGAAGTAAAGCCAACGAGCGGACTTGAACCGCTGACCTGCTGATTACGAATCAGCTGCTCTACCTACTGAGCTACGTTGGCGTGCGGCTCTTGGGACGACCTCCAGTAGGTGGCAATGCCGGGCCGGGAGAGGGAGCCCTGGAGCTGCGACGGGCTGTCTAGCACCAGGTCCTTGGGGTGTCAAGGGTGTCAACGATGTCGGGGGCCTCGGGGGCCTCGGGGGCCT
>JAJRWW010000118.1 GCA_024276595.1 Myxococcota bacterium | reverse complement strand
TGCCTGCGGTGACGGCGAGCTGGACCTGGCCGGAGACCACTTTCGGGCAGTGGTTCGCGCCTTCTCCCTGGCGGGGGGCCAGCTCGCCAGCGCAGGCGCCTCACCCACTTTGATGGCGAAGCTCATGCCCTGCCTGACCGACGCCCTGGCGCGGTCGGTGGCGCAGGAGCCCAGGGGAGCGATGGCCGAAGCGCCTCTGGTGGCATCGGCAGAGGCCCTGGCCGCCGCTCCTGCGAGGCCGCCCCTGCAGACGCCGGCTCCCGCTGGGCGCTCGCTGCTGGACAGGTGGAGACCGCTGGAGGTGGGCCTGGGGGCCATCCTGCTGGAGACATACTGCCTGGGAATCGTGGCTCGCGAGCGAGCCAGGCTAGACGATGTGCTGGAGAAGAACACCCCCGTCATCCGTCTGCCAGGGGACGTGCCTGCCCTGCTCGTGGTGGGGCGGCCCAGCCGCCAGATCCTCTCCATGCTCCTGGGTCGAGTGCTGCTGGAGGTCGCCCGCATGGGCGCTGACAGGCTCCTTGTGGACTTCACCCATGCCCAGCCCCTGGAGCGAGAGGTGCTGGACGTGATCGGGGAGCTGCTGGAGCACCGAAAGCTTCAGCACCGCAGGGTGGTGGTGACCGCCCTCTCACCGCAACAGCAGAGGGAGCTGGTGGCGAGCCTGGGCTCCTTGGAGAACGTGCTTTTTTGCAAGAGCTGGTCCGAGGGGCTTCGAGAGGTCCTCCCCCACTAGCTCCCCGTCACTCGCAGAACGGGCCCCTCAGTCGTTCTCCGACCGACCCCTCTGGTGCAGGCTCCCTGCCAGCTCTCGGGTGAAAGGGTGCTGGATCTGGGAGAGCCCCGAGATCGTGGTGTGAACCGGCCGCCCAAAGACCAGGGCCTCCTTGTACGCAAACGCCTCCTCTGCGGCGTGCCGAAACTCCTCCTGGAGGTCCGGCGAGACCTCGAAGTCCTCGCTGTAGGTGAAGCAGAAGCGAGAGTATCTACCGTCGCAGAGCTGGTCCAAGACCCTGTAGGCGGAGCGGAAGGTGTCGGCGATCTCCACCTTGGTGCTCAGCTTGCCTTGAAAAACAACCTCTAGCGTGTCGTCCTGATGCGCTGTCATGGGCTCGTACGCGTTCATGGAGATCCGTCCTGGTGGGCCGAGGATGTTCAGCCACACAGAAAACATTTATATATCCTGTAACGCAGGGATCCGGATTGTCAAGGCTCAATGGCTCTCCTCTGGCCCCAGATTGTCCCCAAAACTTGCCTCCATTTACGAGGCGGTCCAAAATACCTGTGATGGACTCTCGGAGCTACATTCAAGGACCATACAGGGTTGGGATCCACAGGCCCCTCCGCACGTTCACCGGAGAAGCGCTGTACGCCTTTGGTGGGCTGGGCCTGGTGGCCTACGTCATCTACGCCCTGATGGTCTGAGCCTCGACGCCTCTTGCGGGAGGCTCCACCCCGCACCGTCCGGCCGAGCGGTGTGATCGTCTCTCCTCGGCCCGACGGCCGCTCAGCCGTCCTTGCGCGGCGTGGAGATCTCCTCCAGCAGCTTCACTCGCCGGGCGCCCAGGGCAAAGAGCACTAGCTGCTGCCGGTGCGCGGAGCGCAGCCACAGCAGCCGGCTCCCAAGGCGAGAGAGGCTCCAGGCGCGGATCTTGGAGGGCCGCTTGCTGGCGTAGGCGATGCGCTGGACCAGGATCTGTCGCGGAGGACCAAACCTGGTCTTGAGCAGACGCTCGAAGGCAGCGTCGGTGGAGACCACCTGGGCCTGCAGGCGGTAGAGCTTCTTGTCCAGAAAGTACAGCCGTATCTGCGTGGTTCCAGCGTCCCAGGGGGCGGCGCCCTTCTTCCGGCGGGCCTCGCAGCGCCGCAGCCGGCCCGCGTGGGGAGCCTTGATCCAGCGCGTGTGGAGCGTGTCTTTCGAGAGGTAGGTCACGTTCAGAGCGCGCTCGCAGCCAACCTGGATGCCCATCTTCCGAAGCGCCTGCTCCGCCTCGGCCTGGCCCATTCCCACGCGAATGCCCATCCACTGGAGGGGGGCGACAGCAGGGCTGGAGGTCTTGCTGGAGCCGCAGGATACTGCCAAGACGGCGAGAAGGGTCAGCGCCGACAGGGAGATGAGGCCGTCCAAACGCTGCATTTCATCCGCTCCTTCGAGGGTTGGCCGGTCTCGGGAGGCTACGTCAGAAGCGAGGTGGGCGCAAGGCGCCCTGCGCTCTTTCAGAGGGGCCTGGCATGTCGTACCATGGGACGACGTGACATCGACGAAACCCCATAGGTGCGCACCAGATCCTCCCGGCGCGATCTTGCTGACGATCCTGCTCGCGTCTGTAGTCCCTGGCTGTGGGCGCAAGAAGGCCGCCCACCGCCTTCGCCACCAGGACGCGGCCACGGCAACGCCAAGAGGGACGCAGCCCACCCCCTCGGGCCCTCCTCGGACCCTCTCGACGCTGCTCGTGCTGGTGCCAAGGCGCGCCACCTGGCTGGTGGCCGTGGGTCGCCCCGGGGACCTTGCGACCAGGGCGGCGCGCCTGTGGAAGCTGCTGGCCCAGATCCCGGACCTCACAGATCCAATGGCACGCCTGGCCGGGCAGATCTCTCGAACCATCGGCGGCTGGCCCCCTCCTCGGAGCTCCTGGCGGGCGGCGGGCCTGGACCCAGCAGGAGCGCTCCTGGTCGCGGGGATCTCCTCCGGTCCCGGGCGACCCGCTGGCATGATAGCGCTGGCCCATGCCCGGGAGCCGCAGGTGGTGCTCCGCCGACTGGCGAGCAGGTCCCCGAAGGGCAGCTCCAGTGCCAGGGCAACACCCATGGCCGGCTCTGCTCCAGCTCCCCTGCTGGGCTGGGGAGACTGGCGATGCAGCCCGGTCCCTGGCCCTGGCCCGCTCCCAGCCCCTGGCCCCGGCCCCGTGGCCTGCGCCTCCTCGCGGGAGCTCCTCGAGGAGCTGAAGGCTCTCTCTGGCCGTGCCCCCGGCGCGGCCGGTGCGACGGTGCTGCCCACAAGGGACCTGGAGAAGGCCGACCTCGTGGCCGCCTGGCGCCCCTTTTCCCGGGCCCCCTGGTCCTGGGCCTCCGTGCGCATGGGCCCGGTGGGGCTGCTGGCCCGAGCGAGGCTCCGCTGGCCCGGCGCCGACCGCTGGCTCGGGTGGCTGGGACCCGCAGGGAGCTCGCCTGCGCCCACAGGCGCCCAGGCAGCATACGTGCGGCTGCGCCTCGACCGCGCACACCTCGGCGGGCTCCTGGGCATGCTCCCCAAGGGCTCCCTGCTCCCTCGGGTGCAGGGAGCCGCCTCGCCCGAGAGGCTGCTGGGGCAGTGCACCGGGGCGCTGCTCCTGGAGGCGGCCTCCTGGGGATGGCGCCTTCGGGCCGCGCGTGCGGGCCCCGAGCTGGGCCTGGGCAAGCCGATGAGGTGGAGCCTCTCGGGCTGGCCCATCTGGGTGCGAGCGCCCGTCGGGGAGCTGCTGGTGGCGGGCAGCGAGACCGCGCTGGCTGGAGCGGCTCGGCGCGGTCCCCTCCCCTTGGCGCCGACACCCGATCCCCTGGGAAAGCTCCTGGCTCAGCCCGCCTCTGCGACATTGCGGCTCCACCTGCTCGACCCCCTCGAGCTGCTCACCGAGGCGGACAGGGCCCGGGTGCTGGCCGCCATGGTGGGGCTGCCCCCTGGTGAGCGAGCGCTGGTGTCGCTGGCGCGGGGCCTGCTGACGCTGCTGGGCGAGGTGGTCCTCTCCGTGGTTCGCGAGCCCGGAGGAGCTCGGCTGACCCTCGCATCCCGATCACTTTTGCAGAGCGGTCCTGCCACCAGGGGAGAGCTGGACCGGCTTTGGCAAGCCAAGTGGCAGGGGGGCGGCCTCCTTGACCGACAGGAGCTGCGCCGGGTGGCAGCGCTGCACCCGCGCTGGCCCGTGGCCAACCTGGCTCGGAGCCTGAAGGAGCTGCACCTCAGCCCGAGGTGGAGCCGGGCGATGGCCGACCGCCTCCTCGAGCTCCTGAAGAGCCTGGCCGGCGCGGAGGTCTCCTGTGCGGCCCTCTCTGCGCGCCTCTCTCGGTGCGTGGAGCCCTTCTCCCGGGTGCGTGAGCCGCGCCGCTGGCGGATGGCCCAGGTCGGCACCGGCACCTTCGAGGGCGGCCTCCGCAAGGACCTCCTGGAGGCAGCCAGGCGGGAGATCCGCGCGCTGGGAGAGCGGTGCGACCGGCTGGGCGGACGCCTGGAGAACGCCTCCGCCCTGGCCCGCTGCCTGGAGGCGGAGAGCTGTCTGAAGCTGTCGGACTGCGTGGTGCGAGCCTTTACCCCCGCTCCCCCAGCTCCAGGAGGAAGCGGCGCAGGGCATCGTTGACCTCCTCGGACATCTCCTGCATGAGCATGTGACCCGCCCCCTCGACCCAGCACAGGCGACTGCTGGGAATGCCAGCGGCGAGCTGGCGAGCGCGCCCGGCGGAGATGAGGTGGTCCTGGTCTCCAGCGAGGACCAAGGTGGGAACGACGACCTCATCCAGCCGATGCCGCACGTCAAAGCTTGCGCAGGCTTCGAAGTCCGCCCTGGCCTGGGCCAGATCGACCTGGAGGGGGCCGGTCGCGAATCGGCGCAGCAAGGCGGGATCGGTCCGGGGTGAGTAGGCCGCCGAAAGGAGCAGCTCTCCGAAGGAGTCGAGACCCTGGTCAAGCGCCTGGAACACCAGGTCCGAGACAGGGAGCCTGGCTCCTGTGGCCATCAGCACCAGCGCCTCGACGCGCTCTGGGTGGTCAATGGCCAAGGTCAAGGCAATGGCGCCTCCCATGGAGTGCCCCACCGGGAGAAAGCGCTCGTGCCCCAGCTCGGAGAGGAAACGGGCCACGAGGTCGGCGTAGCGCTCCACAGAGACCTCCGGCAGGGGCGGATCCGAGCCTCCATGGCCGGGGAGGTCCAGGGTGATGACCTCCCGGACAGACAGGCGCCGCTGCTCCAGCCACACGTACTGTGCACCCGCGGCCCCGTGAATGAGCACCAGCGGAGGACCGCCCTCCTCGCGACCAAAGGAGCGGTAGCGGACCTGGTGACCATCTACTGCAATCCTGGGCATGGACCTGCCGCTCTCCAGAGAACGACGCGCCTCAGCGCACCACGGCTCTGCCGCAGTGGCCACAGAAGCTCGCCCCCACTACCAGGCCCCCTCCGCAGTGGCCACAGTACCGGGGCGCCCTGGGGCCGCAGAGAGAGGGCGCCCCCCCGCAGAGGGGAGCCGGCAGGGCCGGGGCGGCCTGGGGCCAGGGCCAGCGGAAGGCGTGCGCCATCGCCATGGGCATCATGAACCCCAGACCGAGACCAAAGCCGGCCCCGGCAGCGCTCGCCCCGGAGGCGACGTCTCCCCCACAGCTTGCGCCCATGTCGCCCATGGCCTGGGCGAGGTTGTACTGCAAAAAAACGGACATACCCCTGGATCATAATCCCTCCCCGGCTCCCTGTCGACCGGCTATAACCATGCCATGACTCCCCTCGACGAAGACCTGGCCGAGGCCACCCTACAGAGCCTGGAACGCCGCTTTGGCCTGAGATGGGTCGCGCACCGCATGGGGGCGCTGAGGCTGCGCTTTGCAGAGGTGAGGGAGGTGGACCGGTGCGTGCACGCCCTGTACCCACGATGTCTCGTGGGCCACGGTGACGCTCCGGTTTGGATGATAAGCTGGCCCGCGGCCTTTGGCCTTGCGGAGCACCTGGTGAACGAGCTGAGCGTGGCCGGGGAAAACGTGCTGGAGCTGGGCTGCGGCACGGCGGTGGCGGGGGTGTCAGCGGCGGCAGCGGGAGCAGCCGTGCTGGCCACCGACTACGATCTTCGGGCCCTGGCAGTGGCTCGACGAAACGGGCTCGAAAACGACGTCGCCGGCCTCCGCCTGGGCCGGCTGGACTGGTATGAGGGTGCGCCACCCGACCGCTTCGAGTGGATCCTGGGCTCGGAGATAACCTACCACCAGGTGGCCTTCGAGCCGCTGCTGGCGCTTCTTGGCAGGTCCCTGGCGCCAGGGGGAAGAGTGCTGCTCTCCGACATCCATCGCCGCCAGACCGACAGCTTCGTGACCATGGCCGAGGAGCGGGGATGGAGCGCCAGGAGCCTGGACCGGGTGGTGCACCTGGAAAGGGCCAGCCACCGCATCAGGCTGCTGACCCTTACCCGGCGGTGACCACTGCACTGTCACCGCGGTCCCGGGCGGCCTCCCTCAGGGCTCGATGACGCCGGCCTCCACCGCGACCCGGTAGTAGCAAAAGGGGTTGTCGAAGCGGTTCCCCGTGTGGGAGTGGGCCGTCCAGCTACACCCGCCGCGGCAGATGTCGTTGTAGCGACATGTGCGACAAAAGCCCGCCAGGCGGTCTTCGGAAAACTGCCTGTTGAACGAAAAGGCATCGTCGTCGCACCAGATGTCGGCGAGGCTCCGCTCCCTGAGGTTCCCCTCGCTGAACTGGTCCTCGTCGTTCAAGGCCGATGGCAACGACAGGCAGCCCTTGACGTTGCCGTTGCTCTCGATCCCGAGCACCTGGCAGCCCGCCCGGCAGCCCACCCAAAAAAAGATCCTGGCACCTCGGTCCCGGATGGCCTTCTCGTACTCCCCGTAGTAGCCCACGTTGTCGGCTGCAAAGACCCTGGGGAGCCTGTCCTGGGAGCGGAGCCGCGCCACCTCGGGCACTATCTCCAGCAGGTCCTCCGGCACGATGACCAGGTCCCTGTTGTCCACCATGTTTCCGGCGGGGTTGCCGAGCTGGAGCTGCCAGGAGACCACCCCGTGCTCACCCAAAAGCTCCCGCATCTGGGAGAGGGTGTGCAGGTTCAGCCTGTTGATGTGGGTCACGCAGGCCGTGGGCAGCCCCCCCTCCCGGCAGGCGTCAAAGGCGCTGATCACCTCCGCGAAGCTACCCCTCTTGCGGATGCGGTCGTGCACCGCCTCCAGGCCATCGAGGCTGAAGGCGGCCGACTCCAGCCCGGCCTCCATTGCCATGCGGGTGTGCTCCACCGACCAGGTCTTGCCGTTGGAGATGATGTTGACCTTGACGCCCCGGTCGGTCAGGCGCTTGCCCACCTTGTGCCAGTATGGGCTCAGGGTGGGCTCGCCTCCGCTGAGGGTGACCCGCTCGGTTCCCAGGGCCACTAGCTGATCGGCCACGTCCAGAGCCTCGGCCTGGGTGAGCTCGTCCTCCCTTGCCTTCCCGGCGCGGGAGCCACAGTGGCGGCATCTCAGGTTGCAGGCCAGGGTGAGCTCCCAGACCACGTTCCTGGGGTAGTATCCCAGGCGCTTGAGGTACTCGATCATTCGGCAATCCCTGTGGGCAGATCAGACAGAAAGACAGTACCACAGCCTGCCAGGATTGCACCCAGGCAACACTGCCCAGACCCTGGGAGCGAGCCGGTGGCCCCGGGAGTGATGGCCAGGAGCTCGCGGGACGTCGCCTGTGCCCGACGACCTGGGGCAGAGCCGTGGAGCGGTGGGATAGGGCATCGACTCGGGCAGGCGGAAAAGCGGCCATCCGGTCAGGGCCGCCTCTCCGGCGAGCTCCGGCTCCTTGCACCCCTCTACCCCGGGAGCGTCTGGTGTGGCCGGGTCCGAGGTGCAGCCCCGAACCTCGCACCGCCCGGCAGGGTCCATGGCAACGGTCTCGGCAGGAAGATCTCCGGAGAGCAGACGATCCACAACGGAGCGCGGGGTCTTGGCAAAGAACCTGTTGGCATAGTGCGGGCGGCTCCAGGAGGGGGCCTCGCTGGAGACGCGGATAACGTTCCCGGCCGCCTGCTCGAAGGACGACCACCTGCATGTGTGACATTGGGATGGGTACATGAGGGAGTCGGACCTGCGAGAGTGGGCCAACCCCCACACGTGGCCCAGCTCGTGGGCCACCACCCAGTAGAAGCTGACCTGGTGGTTGGGGCCGTAGTTTCCGTGCCGCTCGCTACCCGGGAACCAGGAGCGGTCCACGTTCAGGATGATGTCACCGGCGCGGGTGGCAGTGGCCAGGGTGCCCGGGGCACGGATCGGAACGAAGTGGATTCGCGTGTTGGGGTAGGGCAGGTCCAGCTCCACCTGGAACCGGTGACACCCCATCAAGGAGGACCAGTAGGCCACGGCAGAGCGCAGGGCCCCGAGGAAGCGCGGCTGGTCCCCCGGGGGGACCTGGGCACGGCGCAGGGAGGCCGAGTCGAGGCTGATCCTGTAGGCGGGCCCACCCTGGCAGATGAAGTGGACGACCTCTCCCTGGCGGGACTCAAGCCAGCGGGCGCCTCCGGCCAGGTACTGCTCGGGCCGGTCCCTGCGTCGCTTTTCTTGCACTGCCTGGCCAGGCTCTACCCGGGAGGAGCTCACCGTGGAGGCGGTGGCCAGCAAGAGCAGCAGGGACTTGATGGAGCGAACGAACGAGCGCCACAGCCCTGAATGGGCGCCTCGGGCCACGACAGGAACCCCTGCAGGCGGGTCGAGTCGTCTCTTGCGGGTTGTGAGCATCTCCGTCCGTCCTTTCGGCCCGACGGATCCGAACAGCTCACGTGTTGCCAGGCGCTACGTCGATCGATCCTCCTCAGGGGCAGAATCAGTGGTGCAACGGCCAGCGATGGGGTCCATACAGCACGATGGATCCTGGCCGGAGCCAGGAGAAACACAGCCCTCTTGCCGAGCGTTCGAGCGATTCGGATAGCGTAGTTTCATCTCGTCGTTCCAAGTCAACTGGCTGACCGAGCACCGGCGTTTGTTCGGGCTGTGTGCTCGTGCTCTAAGAGGTTATACGACCGGACTCGTGGGATCTTCCGCCCCAAGATCCGGATCGCGCCTCTGCCGCACGCGGATCCGCCTTCCCATGGGCCCCCGTACCCGGCAAGCCCTCTCCCGAGGATGCCTGCGGGTCCTGGCTACGGCTCGATGATCATCCCGTCTCTGGCAACCAGCACATCCATGCGGCTGCCGGCCATGGCCGCTGCCTGTCTGCCCATCTCCTCCAGCACCAGGTCATCGTGGTGGGGGTGGTGGTGGAACAACACCAGAGTGCCGACACCAGCGGCCAGCCCGCAGACCACCGCGTCGCGCCAGCTACTGTGACCAAAGCCCTTGCTCTGCTCCCTCTCCGAGAGGGTCCACTGTGCGTCGTGCACGAGGATGTCCGCGCCACGGGAGAGCTCCACCAGCCCCTCGTCGCGCACCCGATCCCCGGCCTCGTGGTCGGTGGCATAGACCACCGCCCGCTCCCCTGACTGGATCCGAAAGGCCATGGAGCCCCCGGGATGGCTGAGCTCCGTGTGGCTCACCTCGAAGCCGGCCATCCGTGTGTGCCCAGGGTCCAGGCCGCGGTAGACCAGCTCGGCGCCCAGGTTCTTGGTCCCCTTGATGGGTGAGTAGGTGGAGGAGAAGAGCCTGTCCGTCGTGGATGCAATCTGCCCGGCATCCCGGCCATTGATTGCGAGGGTGAACGAGGGGATGAAAACCGGCGTGAAGAACGGCAGCCCGATGACGTGGTCCCAGTGCAGGTGGGACATGAGCAGGTGGAGGCTCTGCTTCTCGCCGGGCCTCCTCGTCGCCATGATCCGCTCGGCGAGAGGGATGATCCCGATCCCTCCATCCAGGATCAACATGCGGTCACCGTCGGAGACGGTTACGCAGGCGGTGTTGGCGCCGTGGTTGACCTTGGCAGGGCCAGGGGTGGTGATGGCGCCGCGGGTTCCCCAGAGCACGACTCTCATGGAAGCTCCCCCTCCGAGGAGGAACCGAGGTGGTAGGTGGCCCCCTCCATTGCAGCCGTCACCTCCAGGTCGTCCCTCCGCGCCAGGTCCCGGGTGGCCTGGAGAATCTGGCTGACCACCGTGTCGTTGTGCTCCGGTGCGTGGTGAAAGAGTGCCAGGCGCCTCACCCCCGCCTCCCTCGCCAGACGCAGGGCGTCCTCCCCCGTGGCGTGACCCCAGTGCTCCTTGTCGCGGATCTCGTGCTCCATGAAATGCGCATCGTGCACCAGCAGGTCCGCGCCCTCACAGAGGGCGGTGAGTCGGTCGGTGTAGCGCCGGGCAAAGGCCGGGTCCGGGTCCGGACCGCCCATGTTGTCTCCCAGGCGGGCGGCATGGATGCGCGCGGTGTCGGTGATGATCACCACCGCTGCGCCCTCCTCTTCGATACGGTAGGCCACCGTGAGCCCCGGGTGGTTGAGCTGAAAGGTGGTGAGCTTGACACCCTCCAGGTTCAGGCTCTCACCCATGCTCAGCTCATCGTACTGGATGTTGGCGGCGAGGTCCTCGAAAGGCACCGGGAAGTGCAGGTCGTGGTGCTGGCCGGAGAGGATCTCCCGGATGGAGATCCCCGTCTGCCCGGCAGAGACAAAGCGAAAGGAGTTCCCTGCCACGAAAAAGGGTAAGAAAAATGGGTAACCCAAAATGTGGTCCCAGTGGGTGTGCCCCACTAGGATCGTGGCGCTGCCCTCCCCTGCCGCAAACTCCCGCTGCATCATCTCCAGGCCCAGGTTCACTATCCCTGAGCCCCCGTCGAGGATTATCTCCGCCCCCGAAGCCATGCGCAGGTGCAGGCACGTGGAGTTGCCACCGTAGCGGACATTGTCCGGCCGGGCTATGGGATAGGAGCCCCGGACACCAAAAAACGTGAGCTGCATCGTTACCCTGCGGTCAACTGGACCCGGTGCACAGCTCGTGCCCCCGCCTGGCCCCCAGCGCCGCGTGGGAAGCGAGCCGCACCAGGCCAATGATATGCCCTCCTCGACCCTTGAGGCAAGAAACCCACCAAGAACCGCCACCGGGGATCCTGGCTCCGGGCCCGCGATCCTTGGTGAGATCCACTGTCGTCGAGGGGACGTCGAGAGGGCCGGGGCAACCTGGAGAGCCTGTCCCTCTCACCTCGCCTGGGCTATTTACTGGGAGACCACTCCGCGATGGCCTCGGCCTTGACCAGACAGCGGCCCTTGCAGGTCCAGCGCAGGTGGTGATTGTAGGTCCAGCGCAGGTAACGGGAGCCCCCGCCCCCCTGGGTGGTTACCAGGAAATCTGGGGTGAGATGCCCAAAGGCGTCTTGGCGCCTGGCCTCGCTCTTCTTGTCCCCTCGGGAGGGATCCACGGGCAGCCACCCGAAACGAGGAAGATAGATCTCCACCCACCTGTGGAAAACGTCGTCCCAGGAGGCGCTGTCTCTGCGCACCACGACCGCTCCCACGTAGCGCGCGGGGATCCCTGCGGCCCGGCACATGGCGATGAAGAGGAAGCTGTACTCGGAGCAGGAGCCGTTCCCCCGGGCGAGAACACGGGGAGCCACGTTCCACCCACCCGAGAGCTTGTAGTGCATGTGGCGGTGTACATAGCGGTAGATGCGACGGGCCATCCAGTAGGGGTTCTTCTCCTTGCCCAGGGCTCGCTTCACGGCCCGCCGAATGGCAGGGTGGTGGATCTTGTACTTGGCCCCGTCCACCAGGTAGCGACGCCTCACCCCGGCGGGGACCTGGCTGAGACGACCGATCTTGTGGGGCCACGGGAAGTAGCGCACGTCGTAAAGTCGTGCGGTGGCGCTCCAGCCAACGGTGACCCTGTGGCCGCCGCCCTTGACGCCTTTGAAGGTGTAACGAGCCACCCTCTGACCCCAGCGGTCCTTGAGAGGTCGCGCGCCCTTGGCCATGAGCCGCAGGGGGGAGGTGAGCCCGAAGGTGGGGTGGAGCCCAGGGAGGGCCAGGAAAATGTCCAGCCGCCCCAGCCTCGATGGGCCGTAGTTTCTTACCTCGACCGTGTACTCCACTCGCTGCTGCCGCACAGCCCTTCGACTCCAGCGCGCTCCGTCGTCCCGCACCAGGAGGGTGAGACGATCGGTCTGGTAGTCGGAGGCCCACAGGTGCTTTCCATCGAAGGCCACACCAGTGATGTGCGGCCCTGGGGCCTGGGCGGCAAAGATCACCTCGCCGCGGCTCGGGTCCACAAGATAGATCTTGTCCGCCAGCCGGTCGGCCACCCACAGGTAGCGACCGTCGTAGGCGAGGCCATCCACCGAGCGTCCGGGTCTGGGAATGGTGCGGATGGTTGTTCCATCACCAGGATCGATGAGGCGCAGCTTGGAGTCGCCTCTGCTGGCCAGCCACAGGTGCTTGCCCATGACCGCCAGCGCGAGCGGACCGCGAGCCGGAGACTCCACGCTGCGCAGGGTGTACCCTGTCGCCGGATCGATTCCGTAGATGCGGCTGGTGGCCAGGTCGGCGTGCCACAGTAGCCGCCTTCCAGCCGCCAGCCCCGCGGGGCGGTGGCCAGGGGAAGGGAGCACCTTGAGCACCCGTCCTGTCCTGGGGTCTACCGCGGTGAGTGTGTCGGACTTGTGGTCGGCCACCCACAGGCTGCCCTGCATGAAAGCCAGCCCAGTGGTGCAGCTCCCAGGTGCCTTGATCGAACGAAGGACCTTCCCTGGGTGCGCCAGCGCGGGGGAGCCTCCAGCTCCTGCCCAGGCACAGGTCAAAAAAACAATGCACAGCTTTCGCCACATGACACACCTCCACTTTTGCTGAGAGCTCTTTATACCACCGACGCCACGGCGCACACAGAGCCACTACCGCGGGTTCCCGGCCCAAGGAGGGGATCGCAGGACCATTTGCTCCGGGGCAAAAGCCCCGCTAAGCTTGGCACTCATGGGACGCGTTCTTTCGATCCTCGCGGCCATCTCGGCCCTGGGCCTGCTTTGCGCCGGTTCGGAGGCGGCCCGCGCCGCCCCGGACCAACGACCGGTTGTGACCCTACGGCGGGGGGCGGTGACGGTCTACTCGGCACCCGGGCGCAGATCTCCCAGGCGTGGCCTGATCGGGGGACGGAGGGTGGTGTTTCCTCTCCTGGCTCGGGTCAAGGCGGCCGGCTGCCGTCGCCCGTGGCTCCAGATCGGCCCTGAGGCCTTTGCCTGCTCCGCACGGCTGAAGGTGGGGCGGGGCGTTCCGAAGGCCCCCCTCCACCCGAGGCTCCGCAAGGGCAGGATGATGCCCCACAGCTACTTCATCACGCGGAGCACGGTAACTGTCCGGTCGAGGCCATCGGCAAAGGCGGCGCCCGTGCGCACCCTCAGAGAGCGCAGCGGAGTAGTGGCCCGGGGCAAGGTCCGGACCCCGCAGGGGTGGTGGAGACGCACCCGAATGGGCTACCTGCCCGCGGCAGCCACGCGCTTCGTAAGACCCAGCAAGCTCGCCGGCGTGAAGCTGAGTGCGGGCAAGACCCTCCCCGTCTCCTGGATCAGTGGAGCCACCGCCTGGGTGACCAGCCGCCCCACCACGAGCCGACGAGCCCGCGTGGGCGGCCTCAAGGCCTACACCCGGGTCTCCATCCTGCAGCGCGCCAGGGTGGGGCGCCGCTGGTACGTGCGGCTGGGGCCCAGGCGCTGGGTCCCCGCGGACCGGGTGCGCACCGCCCGTGCTCGCAAGCCTCCACCCGGCGTGGGCGCATCCCAAAAGTGGATCCACGTGTCGCTCGCAAGCTGGACCCTGGTGGCATACGTGGGGTCCAGACCGGTCTACGCAGCACTCATCTCCCGGGGCTACAAGACTCCCAGGGGGCGCTTCCGGATCACCCGGAAGCTGGCCCTGGCCACCATGCGCTTTGACACCCGCAAGGGTGTGTACGAGGCCGAGGCAGTGCCCTGGGTCATCTACTTCAAGCCTCGCTACGCCCTCCACTCGGCCTACTGGCACGACGGCTTCGGCTCCCGCTCGAGCCACGGCTGCGTGAACCTCGCCCCCACCGACGCCCGCTGGCTCTTCCAATGGACCTCCCCCGCCCTCCCCCCGGGCTGGTTCCAGATTCGCCAGACGAAACGATCCCCTGGCACTCTCCTGATCATCGAGTGATCTTGTCCGCTCGCCCCTCCCGACGCGTCCGCTCGCCTCTCCCGGCGAGCAGGAGCGCAGGAGGACCCAGCCGTCGCAAGACCGCCATGGATCCAATCCTAGGGATCCCGTTTTTTTGACCAATCGCCAGATGAGACGATGATGGGATCTCGAGAGGTAGGATCCCATGAAGCGCTCTGTTGGTATTACTTGGGGCCTTGTCGTCACGTCGCTGCTCCTTTGGGCACCAGAGCCGCAGGCCTGGGCCCGGGGGAGATCCCATGGGATCCAGAGGGGGAGATCCGCCACCGCCAGGCGGGCGCGGGCACAAAGAAGAGCCAGAAAGATCGCCCGATCCCTTCGGCGAACCAGGCGCAGGAGCCGACGCTGCCGAAGGCTGGGCGACAGGCTCGTGAAGCTCAAGTACCTGCAAGGTGGGTCGGTCTGGATCCCTGCTGAGGCGCGCTGCGGGGGCAGCTTCCCGGTGGTGGTGCTGCTGCACGGAAACAACACCAGCCGAGAGCGTACAAAGTCCCTCGACGGGGGCAGACACCTGGAGAGGTGGGCCCGCCGCTATCTCAACCGCAAGCTCATCCGACCCATGGTCCTGGCCGAGCCCATCCATTTTGGCGCCTGCGCTCCTCCGGCGCGACGCAAGGGCCTCCCATACCTGTTTGCGGGGCGCTTCAGCTTTGCAAGGTACCGAAAGCTCCTGGAGGCGACCCTGCGCAAGAACGGGATCAGGGCCTCGAGCTGGTCCTTCATTGGCCACAGCGGCGCCGCCTGCTGCCTCACCATGGGAATGTTCGCCATCCAGAAGGTCTGGCCCAACATCCGGGTGTGGGCCAGCGCCGATGGCTGCTACAACGGAGACATCCAGGCGGTAGGCGTGGCCCGGCTCTTTGCGCACAAGGCCACCAAGGTAATAAACGCCTGCCGGGGATACCCGGCCTACCGGGGGTACCGGCGGTACGAGCGAACCCTGCTCACTCGCTCGGCCAAGGACGTGCGCTGCGACAAGCGCTACTACAAGACCTGCCGCCGCCACCCCAGCAAGCGCTGGTACAGCTACGTGACCCGCTTCTCCAGCCCGGCAGACCACGGGAAGGTGCTCGTGGAGCTGTTTAAGACTGTGGTGTTCCACGACTTCCCCTCCAGCCGCAGGGTTGCCATCCAACGCCGCCGGGCCGCCCGTCGCCGCCGCCTGGCTCGCCTCAGGAGGAGGCGAGCTCGCCGAAGAGCCCATGGCAGGCGCCTGCGCCAGCGCAGAGCGCGCCAAAGGACCCGCGCCAGGCGCCAGAGACGGCCCCTGCGCGCGCGGGGGCGCCGGCTGCACGGGGGCCTGGCGGAGCGCGAGTAGCCCAGCCCTTGCCTCGGCGCAGGCCGCCCCGGCCAGGATGGCGGCCTGGCTCCACGCAGGGGAATGGGTGAATGAGCAGCGCGGAGCGCCGCCGGAGAGGAGCTAGCGAGCGGTGCGAATGTGGGTCTCTCGAAGGCCCTGGAGGGGCTGACTGTCATCCTCTTGCTGGGCGCGGGTGTCGCCTCCCAGCTCCAGGCGAGCCCAGGCCAGAGCGGCCCCGTGCCAGTCTAGCACGGCCGCCTTCAGGTGGGTGGCGCCCAGGTCCGCAAAGCGCTGCTCGGCCATGCCCGAGAGGCGGAAGGTGGCGATCCCGTCGTCGTCCAGCCGCAGGATCTCCAGCTCCGCCGTGGTGAGATGCAGACCCAGACCAAGGGCCTTGGAGGCGGCCTCCTTCAGCGCCCAGATCTGGGTGATGAGCAGAGCCCTCCTGTCTGGGTCGGTGGAGTCGAGCATGCGTCGCTCGCCATCGCAGAGCCACTGCCTTTCAAAGGAGTCCGGCCGCGTCTCCACCGGAGCCAGGTCCACCCCTACTCGAACACCCGGCTCGGAGGAGGGGACCCCCAGGGCCATGGCTCGCCCGCAGGCGTGGGTTATGGAGATCGCCGGCAGCAGCGCCGCCAGGCCGGGCCGGGCAGGGACCCACGGCACGGGCGCTCCGCCCGGGTCGGTTGCCACCTCCACCCGCCGTCTGGGCAGGGCCACCCCGAAGCGGTCCCTGAGGTGCAAGCGAACCAGCTCCTTGGCGGCCAGGCGCCCGGCGATCCAGTCCAGCCGCCGGCCCGGGTGGGCTATGTCCACCGCCTGGCGACGCTCCGCCGGGCCGAGCTCCGCCTCCAGGTCCATCACCATGGCGTCGGGACGCCCGAGGCTGTCGATGGCGATCTCCACCACCTCCAGCAGCGCAGATGTGGAGGGCAGGTCTTTGGCGGGCACCTTTGCCCGCTGGATCAGCTCCATGCCACGGCAGCGCATGAGCGTCTGCCCCTGCGCGTCCAGCACGTCCACGTCGAAGCGGTGGCGCGGCGGCATGTCCGACTGCGTCTCCTCCGATCCAGAGGCCCTCACCCGGAGCACCAGCTCCCCCGCAGCCTCGATCTGCGACGGATCTGCCGCCAGGGTTAGCTGCCCGAGGGTGAAGGGCAGAGCCTGGGATCTCTCCTTTAGCAGGGCGTGGAAGCCTGCCGCCTGGAGGGCGGCCTCAATGGCCAGCGGGGCCAGGAGAGAGGGGCTCTGGTCCAGGTCCAGCTCCAGGGATCGGCCTCTGGCCACGAGCCCCTCGGCCCCCACCAGCCGGATGGTGTCGAGCACCTGGAAGGAGGGGCCGTGGAAGAAGTGGCGGTAGATCTCCTCTGAGTCCGGCCCTCGTCGGTCCAGCAGGCCCAGGTGCAGCGGCGGCCGGGTCTCTTCGCTGAGCGGCTCCATGGGCCCCAGCTCCACCTCCGCCGTGAAGTGATCCTGGTAGATTGTGCGTCCGGCACGATTGATGCGCTCGCTGGTCAAGGAGGCCAGCACCCGGTCGGGGGTCTCCCCGAAGGTCACAGACACCACGGCGGTGATCATCCGACCGGCCTGGACCTTGAGGGGGCTCTGGAAGCGGGCGTTGCGCAGGCCCACCACGCGCCGCCCGGGAGAGAGCGCAGCCACCGCCCTGGCCATGAGCTCCAGGCCAGCCACGGCCGGGAGCAGGGGGACTCCTTCTATCGAATGGTCGGCCAGCCACCGGGCGTCCGGGGAGAGCTCGAACCGGAGGCTCCCCGGGCGGGTCTCGGCGGCCCCGGCGGTCGTGGCTGAGCCGTCAGGGGCGCTCACCTCGGCCGAGGGCTCGCCCCAGGAGGGAGCAGACGGGTCCCCCACCTCTATGAAGGACTCGCCGGCCAGCTCGCCCAGGGCTCCGGCCACCAGCACCTCGCCCTGCAGGCTCGAGGCCAGGAGCCTCACGGCCGTGTCGGCGCCCATGTCCGGGGGCAGGAGGTTGACCCCGCGCTCCTTGAGCAGGTCGCGGATGGGGGAGTTGGCAGTCATGCCCACGTCGTCCCAGCCCGTCCAGTGTATGGCAAGGGCGGTGGCAGCCTCGGGACCACGGTTGATCTCGGCCACCAGCCCGGACAGGGATCCGTTGGCGCTGGAGTAGTCGGTCTGCCCAGCGTTTCCGAACAGGCCTGCCACGGAGCTAAAGCCCACGAAGCGGCTGGGAGCCCTGTCGAGCTGGGCACACAGCTCGGACCACAGGCGCAATCCAGCGGTGGCCTTGCAGCCGAACACGAGGTTGAACTCCTCGAAGGACTTGGAGAGCAGCGGGCGGCTGCGCTCCATGCCAGCGGCGTGGAGAACGACATCCACGTGACCCTCCTGGCGTCGGATGTCTGCCACCAGCTCCCGCAGATCCTCCTCGCGCATGAGGTCGGCCTGTACATAGCGCACGGGCGTGGAGCTCTGGCGAAGCTCCTTCACCAGAGCCGCCAGGGCGCGCTCCCGGTCGTGGCGAGCCAGCTCCCGGTTGACCAGCGCAGGGGTGGGTCTTTTGCCCTGCTCCTTGAGCTGCTCCCGCACCTGGGCTCGGTCCACGGGCTCGGCTTCGGGATCCGAGGGGAGCGCCTCCAGCCCGGTGAGCACCAGGTGACAGCCCCGATGGGCCAGCCGACGGGCCATGAGCGCGCCCAGGCCCCCTGATCCGCCAGTGATGAGCACCGTGGAGCCCACCATGGGCAGTGAAGCTGCCTGGATGGACCTCGTGAACCTGAGGGTGCTCGGGACGCCTTGGTGCCAGACCACGTCCGTGGCAGCGCGAGCAGTGCCAAGCTCCTTGCCCAACAGGAAGCCGAGCTCCTGTGCGGGTTGGTCACCGGTTACCCCCACCACCCTCACGCTGCTGCCCGACCACTCCCTGGAGATGGCCCGTGTGAGCCCGGCGAGGGCCCCGGACAGGGGGCTCTCGTGGGTGGGGCAAGCCCCCTCCCCCGCCACGCCGGTGAGGGACAGGACCGTGAAGAAGAAGGAGACTGGCACCTCGCCCTCGGCGCCGCCCACGCTGCGCTCCAGGGCCCGGGCGAGGCGGAAGATGGAGGGGGCGGCGTCGGCCGGGCTGGGGAGCTGAGAGCGATCCCAGCCCAGGAGGTTGATGACTCCCAGTAGCGGGGTCGTCTTCACGAAGGGCTCCAGCTCCTCCACGAGGGCGTCCTCTGCTATGGAGATCATGCGGTCCGCAGGGAGATGCACGAGGCGAGCCTGGGGGCCGAGCAGGGACTCCACGAGGCGCGTGGCCTGCTCCATGGTGGCTCCCACGACCAGCACCCGACAAGCGGGATCCAGGTCCACGGCCCGGTCCCTTCCCGGGTCCTCGGAGAAGTGGATCCTCGAGATACGAAAGCCCTGTCCCAGGTCGGTCTCCATGGGCTCAGGCGTGGTCGCCGTCCCCTCGTCGGCCGGCACGTGGGCGGGCTCCGCAGGAGCCGCGGAGCTCATGGCGCCCACCACGTACCGCGCGATGGCCTCCAGCGTCGGGTGGTCAGACAGCCGGAACGAGTCGTCACGCTCCAGGCGGTACGTCTCGCGAAGCTCCCCAACTATCTCAGCCTGCTTCACCGTGTCGATCCCCAGGTC
>JAJRWW010000117.1 GCA_024276595.1 Myxococcota bacterium | reverse complement strand
GGGTGGCGTTGAGTTGGCGCTGGTTTTCCGGTAGTAATGCGCTCAGCGCTGGAGCGGCGGGCTCCTTGTGCGCAACCAACCCGGAGGAGACACATGGCCGGAGGAGACACATGGCAAGGATAGCGATCGTGGGAGCTGGAAACCTCGGACAGGCCATGGCTGGCCACCTGGCGCTGGAGGGCCACGACGTCTCCATCTTCAATCGGACGGCGGCGCGAGTGGAAGAGATAAATGGGCGAGGGGGGATCCAGGTGGAGGGTGTCGTGGAGGGCTTTGCAAGGCTCGAGAAGGCATCTCCAGACCTGGCGGAGGTGCTCCCAGGGCGATCGCTGGTGGTCCTGACCGTGCCCGCCTCCAGCCACCGGGCCGTCATCAAGGGCTGCGCGCCGCTGCTGGAGGACGGCATGGCCGTGGTGCTCCACCCGGGTCACACCTTTGGCGCCTTTGACGCCAGGAGCGCGCTGGATGAGCTTGGAGTGAGCAAGGACATCACCTTCGGAGAGATCCAGACGTCTCTTTTGACCTCCAGGCTCACCGGCCCAGGGAGGGTGAAGGTCTCGGGCATCAAGAACGCGCTCCCCATGGGAGTGTTTCCCTCGGACCACGGGTTTGACCGGCTGGAGGTGCTCTTCGACGCCTACCCCACCTCCATTCGCGCTCCCAATGTCCTCAAGACCGGCCTGGACAACCTCAACGCGCCGGTGCACGTGCCCGTGACGCTACTCAACCTCGGGCCCATAGACCGCGCCCAGGAGTTCCTCTACTACTGGGAGGGCTTCACCCCCGCTGTCTCCCGGCTGGTGGAGGCGGTGGACGCGGAGCGCTGCGCCCTGGCCCGGGAGCTGGGGGTCACCCCAATCACCATTCGGGAGTTCTTCGAGACAGCGTACCCCACCGAGGGGGACGAGCTCTGGGAGAAGGTCCGCTCCAATGAGGCCTACCGCGAGATCACCGCGCCGAGGTCCGTCAACACGCGACTCATCTTCGAGGACCTGCCCACGGGCCTGGTGGCCTTCTCCTCCCTGGGGCGACACCTGGGAGTGGACACGCCCACCTGCGACGCGCTCATTCAGGTCGCCAACACGATTTTTGGCACCGACTTCGCGGCGGAGGGGCGCACGGTGGAGCGCATGGGGCTCGCTAGCCTGGACGCGGCGGGCATCAGGGAGTACGCCCGCACGGGCAGGCGTTGACCCGGGAGGTACGTCGCGCGGCGGTGATCGGCGCCGGGGCGGTGGGCTGTGCCACGGCCGCGCACCTGGCGCGCCAGGGTGTGTCCGTGTCCGTGCAGGACGTGGCGGCGCGCCTGGTGGCGCCGCTCGAGGAGGCGGGCGGGGTGCGCCACCGGGGGGCGCTCTGCGCAGGGGGGGAGGAGCTGGCCCCCCTGGCCCTGGCCACGACCGACGCCGCCGAGGCGGTGGAGGGGGCTGAGCTAGTTGTCACGGCGGTGCCGGCGTCGGCACACGAGGCGGTGGCTCGGGCGGTGGCGCCGCACCTCGCCGAGGGGGCGCTGGTGCTCCTGCAGCCCGGCGCGACCCTCTCCGCCGTGGCCTTCGTGCACGCGGCCAGGGGCGCCGGAGTGGCGACAGACGTCATCCCCGTGGAGACCCTCAACGCCATCTTCACGGCGCGGCTGTCGGAGCCCGGGAAGGTGGAGGTGTTTGCGGTCAAGCGGAGGGTCTCCTACGCCGCGCTGCCCTCCGCGCGCACGGCAGAGGCGGGGCAGCTCCTGGAGCCGCTCTTTTCCTGCCTGACCCCGGCTGCCTCGGTGCTGGATGTGTCGCTGCACAACATGAACGCCATCATGCACCCGCCAGTGACGCTGCTGAACGCTGGCCCCATCGACCGCGGGGAGAGCTTCCTTTTCTACTTCGAGGGCGCAACCCCGGCGGTGATGACCCTCGTGGAAGGGGCGGACGCGGAGCGCCTGGCCCTGTGCGCAGCCCTGGGGGTGGATGGCCGCAGCGTGGCCGAGTGGTACGAGCTGGCCTACGGGCTGGCTCACCCCACCCTGCACGGCCGCGTTCAGGCCTGTGCCCCCTACGCGACCATCGTGGCTCCCACCTCCCTGGACACGAGGCTGCTGCTGGAGGACATCCCCACAGGCCTGGTCGCCTACTGCTCCATGGGCGAGGCTTTGGGCCTGGAGCTGCCCACCCTGAGGGCGATCATCACGCTGGCGGAGACCCTCTGCGGCAGGAGCTTTTGGGAGAGCGGCCGGACCCTCGGGAGGCTGGGCCTGGGCGGGCTGGATGGGGCGGGCCTCCTGCGGGCCCTGGGGTAGCGCCCCGGCCTGCCCATCAATGAGCTCCTCTGGCTGAGGGCCGGTGTCCCCTCCGGAGCGGGGCGGTGTCCCCTCCGGAGCGGGCCGGTGTCCCCTCCGGAGCGGGCCGGTGCCCAGCACCCCTGTCCAGGGTTGGCCCACAAAAGGCGGGCCTGGAGGTGTACAGAAGCTGAGGCGCCATCTATAATCGGCTCTCCGCTGTCTGGCGGGACACCCCCAGAGGGGAATGGAGGTCCGACCGGAGATGGCACGCCCCACCGTGCTTGTCGTGGACGACGACCGAGAGGTGACCCGGTACCTGAGCCAGGTCTTCGAGGGCGAAGGCTGGAAGGTGCTGTGTGAAAAGGACGGCGACTGGGCGGTGAAGACCTTCAAGAGTCGCCGGATCGATGCAGTTGTTCTGGACGTCCTCATTCCAGTTCTCAACGGTTTTCAGGTGGCTGACGCCATTCGTAGCGATCCCAGGGGCAAGGACGTACCCATGGTGATCATGTCCGGAATCTACCGTGGCTCCGACCATCAGAAGGAGGCCATTGACCGGTACGGCCTGCTGGACTACCTGAACAAGCCGGTGGAGGGGGACCGGCTGCGGAGGTTGCTCAAGGACGCGTTCAGCAAGCGCGCATCCAGACAGAAGGCCGCTGGCTCACGCCGGACCAGGCCCCTGCGACACACCCCACGGCCGGTGGCCGGCTCGAGCGTTGGGGGGAGGTCGCTGGAGCAAGAGGCGCGGCCCCTGCCGAGGGAGCCCGTTGACCTGAAGGGTAGCCTCGAGCAGACCCCCTTTCCACGGGTCCTGCACGAGCTGTACAAGCTCCAGGCCACCGGCGCTCTGTTCATGATGCGGGGCTCGATCAAGAAGATCGTGTACCTGGAGAATGGACAGCTAGTGAGCATCAAGTCCAACAGGCTCAGCGAGTGTCTGGGCCAGCGACTCGTGCAGCAGGGGCTGCTCACATCCGCCCAGGCCCGGCAGACCTTCGAGCGCGCCAGCGCCGAGCACGCTCTCCACGGGCAAGTGTTGCTGCGAGAGGGCCTGCTTTCCGAGCACGACCTGGTGCTGGCCCTGAGCGCTCAGCTCGAGACAAAGCTCTTCGATATCTTCGGCTGGCCCTCGGGAGCGTTTCAGTTCAAGGAGAACGCCCATATCCCCGAGTCGGCGCAGGGGCTGCGCACGAGCTGCGCCACCAACATCGTCCGAGGTGTGGCGCAGCACTACACGGCTGATCGCCTCGAGGAGCTGCTGGAGCCCTTTGGTGCCAGCTACCCTGCCCCGGCGGCAGACCCGTTCTTGCGCCACCAGGCGCTGCAGCTAGACTCCCCCGCGGACCTGGTGGCCAAGACCCTGGATGGCTCGCGCACCATGGCGCAGATACTTGGGGACCAAAGGTGGAGCCGGGTTCAGGCTCAGAAGCTGGTCTACTCTCTGTACTGCGCAGGGGTGCTGGATCTGTGGGAGGGCCCGATCGAGCTGCCTCCGGTGCGCGGCGTGGCAGCGCGCAAGGCCCTCTCGGGGGAAGATGGGCCCCACAGGTTGGAGGACCCTCAGCTCGAGGAGCACCTGGCGGCAGACCTGATCAAGCTCAAGCGGCTGGACCATTTCCGGGTGCTGGGGCTGCCCCGAAATGCGGACAGCGCCGAGGTGGAGGCGGCCTTCGACAGGGCTGCCTGGCGTTTCCACCCGGACAACTTCCTGGGGGCCTCACAGGCCGTGTGCGGCCTGGCGGAGGGAGTCTTCAACCGCCTCAGGGCGGCCTACCTGATCCTCCGCTCTCCCTTCCGGCGGGAAGGATACCTGCAGCAGCTAGGGCAGGGGGAGGAGGACGAAGATGACGAGAGCGCTCTTGGCGAGGCCAGGCGCCACTTCGAGGACGGGCTGACCAACCTGGACAAGGGACTTTACGAGAAGGCCGCCTGGCACCTGCGCCGCGCGGTGGACCTGAACGAGCACGACGCCAGATACTACGCCTACCTGGGCTGGGCCGTTCACAAGAACGCCCCCACGGACCGGGTGGCCGCGACCGAGGCCCGCCGGCACCTGGAGCGGGCCGTGCAGCTCGACCCGCAGCTCGACACCCCGCACCTCTTCTTCGGCTTTTTGTACCTGGCCGAGGACGAGACCGAGAGCGCCCGCTCCAGCTTTGAAAAGGCCCTGCGCCTCAACCCCGAAAACAGGGAGGCCACGAGGCAGCTCGGCGTGCTGGGTGACGGATGAGGTCGGCCGTGGGGAGACCGACTGGCTATCTCAGGCAGGGAAACTTGGTGCGCTTGAAGGCGGAGTGCTTGCGTCGCTTTCCCACGTAGAAGTGCACCCGGATCCAGTAAGATCTCGGCGGGCAGACTCGCTTCTGCCGGATGGGGAGTCGCACGAACACGTAGGCCTTCTTGGACTCCTTCCACTTGGCCGCTGACATGGAAGCGGCCCCACGGCGGGGCTTTGTGATGTTGGTGGACCACTTGATCCTGCCTCCGTCGGGCGCCCTGGTCTGGTTCTTGTCCTTGTCCAGAAACTGCAGGTACAGGATCGACACGCTCCGAAGGGTTACGAACTTCAAGATCTTCATGCTCTTGGCGGGGCCGGCTTTCTTGTCCTTGGCCGGGCCGGGTGCCGCAAGGGCCTGGCCGGCTCCGAGGAACATGAGGGAGCCGGCGAGTAGCAGCGCCCCGAGAGTTGTT
>JAJRWW010000116.1 GCA_024276595.1 Myxococcota bacterium | reverse complement strand
GGAATGCTCAAGCTAATAATAGAGGATGACGAAGGCAAGACCACCGTCGTCCCGCTGATCCGCGACGAGATAACCATCGGTCGGAAGGAAGGCAACACCATCCGCCTGACCGAGAGAAATGTCTCTCGCCGGCACGCCAAGATCGTGCGTAGCAACGGCGAGGTTCTGCTGGAGGATCTCGGAAGCTACAATGGAATCAAGGTGAACGGCACCCGGATCTCCGGGCAGACGGCCGTGGGCGAAGGCGACCGGATCCAGATCGGGGACTACATCCTGGCCTTCAAGCAGGATCAACCCTCGGCAGGAGCTGCCAGCGCCCCCGCGGATCCCTTCGACGACATGCAGACGGTCCCGGTGGAGAAGGCCGAGGCCCAGGCAATGGCCCAGCACCTGGCCAACCAGACCGCTCCAGGAGCCGCAGCGGAGCAAGCGTCGGCCGAGGATCGGCCTGCCAAGCAGCTTCAGCAGGATCTCATCGCCCAGGCGGCCCAGGCAGCCACCCCAGAGCAACATGCCAAGCTGGTGGTCGTGAGCGCCAACTTTGCGGGCCTGGAGTGCGTGCTGGACAAGGCCGCCCAGGTAATCGGCCGCACGGTGGACAACGACGTGGTCATCGACCACCGCTCCATCTCGCGACACCACGCCAAGATCGTCCGCCAGGGTGACACCTACACCGTGGTGGACCAGGCCAGCGCCAACGGGATCTTCGTAAACGGCGAAAAGTATGACCGAGTGGAGCTGCGGCCAGGCGACATGCTCGATCTCGGGCACGTGCGCATGCGATTCGTCGGCCCGGGCGAGACATGGGTCTTCGATCCGGCCAACGCGGTGGACACATCTCCCTCGCAGCCCAAGTCTGGCGTGGGCCTCTACGCTGTCATCGGAGCTGCTGTGCTCCTCGCCGCCGTTGTGGCCATCCTCTTTGGCACCGGGGTCATCGGCGGGCAAAAGAAAGGCAAGAGCCAGGCCAGCTCCGACGGCAGCATGGACGCCATGTCGAACATGAGCGTGGCCGGGGGGCCGGACGCATCGATCCAGCACGCCAACTACAAGCCCATAGAGGACGCCATAGGGCGCAAGGAATGGGCCTCCGCCATCAAGGCCGCTGACTCCATCCTCATCCGGAGCCCGCAGGACACAAGGGCCAGCAAGCTGAAGGCCAAGGCGGTAGAGGAGCGGAAGAACAAGGGCCACCGGGATCGCTTCTTTGACGCCCTGGGGGCCAGCAACATCGAGAAGGCAGTGCTGGAGGGCTCTCAGATTGCCACCGACAGCGTCTATTATCCGGAGGTCAGCAAGCGCCTGGCCACCGAGAAGAAGAAGTACAAGCCAAAGCTCATCAAGCTCGCCAGGCGCTCTCACAAGCAGGGTGACTGCCGCTCGCTCAAGGAGATCGCCAAGAGGATGCAGGCCCTCGACCCCAATGAGGTGGCCGTGGCCTCCCTGGTGACGACCTGCAAGCCCAAAGATGAGCTCTCCCCCACAACCTCCATGGATCCCGAGCCCCCACCTCGGCCTGGCATGGATCCCGTGCCCCGGCGTCCTGTCATGCGTCATCGACCACGGCGCGAAACGCCGCCCCGCGAAGACCCACCGCGCCGCGCCAGCAGCTCGGGTGCGAGCGCCT
The DNA here is from genome assembly GCA_024276595.1 of Myxococcota bacterium. Classification (GTDB taxonomy): domain Bacteria; phylum Myxococcota_A; class Polyangia; order HGW-17; family JAJRWW01; genus JAJRWW01. The sequence goes on along the minus strand of JAJRWW010000116.1, from coordinate 4,154 downwards.
CGGAGCTGTACGCAAAGGCGCGGGCGGCCTGGCTGGCTGGCCAGTGCGCCAAGGCGATCCGGCTGGCTCGAAAGGCCAACCGCCGCAAGTTCTCCACCCGGCACGTCTCCATCATCGGCGCCTGCGCCTGCAGCCTCCGCCGCAAGAGCACGGCCAAGTGGGCCTACAAGATCCTCCGTGGAGGCCAGCGAAACATGCTCCTGCAGATCTGTCGCTCGAAGGGGATAGACCTCCCCTGATCTGCCCGACTCACTCGAGGCCGTGGAGCGAACCCTGACCCCGTAGCAGGCCGAGTGAACGGCCCTCTCCGGCAGGCATCCTGGGGGCCTTCCGCCGCCCCGCCGGCACAGGCATGAGTCGATGCTCGGAGACGCTGACATGATGACGCGAGTCGTGCTATTCTTCGGGTCATCTTTGCCCGGGAGCTGGTACCTCGGCGGCGGGGAAAGTGTTGACACATTTCCGTTTTCGCTTTGTATGTCCGGGCGCCGCTGCCTCTGGCTCGCAACGGCAGGCTCCTTTTCGGTGCCCTCTGGGAGGTGTTGAGATGAGACTTCGTCGCATGGTCGTGCTCGCCACCGCTTGTGGACTGCTCCTCGCGTCCAGCCCGGCAATGGCTCAGGGTGGCCCCATCGACATCCAGCAGTTCAAGCCTGCCATGGACTCCAAGGGACACTTCAGCATCGACTCGACCCAGGTGCTGGCGCCCTGGCACACCAGCTTTGGCCTCCTGGGCAGCTACGCCAACAACCCACTCGTTCTCAAGGCCGCAGACGGACGTCTCTTCCAGACAGAGCACCTGGTGGGAGCCAACATCCAGTTCGCCATTGGCCTCATGAAGCTCTCCAAGCGAGGAAAGCCCTGGCTCGAGGTGGGCATCGGGCTGCCCATCACGTTCCACCAGACCAAGATCGGCTACTCGGCTTTCAACCGTTCGGCCGGAGATCCCCTCTGCTCCAATGCGGCCGGAACCGACGGCTGCACGGTCTGGCAACAGGATGACGCCCAGCAGGAGAAGTATCCCATGGGCTACGACTCCAAGGGCGGCTTCGGCGCGCAGGGGCTCGGGGACATGTACCTGCACCTGAAGTTTCGCTTCCTGGACACCTCCACCAGCCCCATCGGCCTCGGCGCCATGCTCACCGTCTACTTCCCCAGTAGCCGCATCGCCAACAACCACCTCAAGATGCTCGGCTCGGGTGGGTTCACCCTCGCGCCCAAGCTCCTGGTGGACTGGCATTGGCGAAAGGCCAAGGTGCTGCTGTCGCTGAACATCGGCGCCAGGATCCGCTTCAGCACCACGGGTGAGCTTCGGGAAAACGATGGCTGGGCCAACTGTAGCTGGGCCGACATCAACTCGGGCAACGGGCTCCTCGAGGCTGGCCAGCGCCCTTGTGGGGACTCGGACAACAGCTACGGCTTCAACGAAAAGCAGGGAGACAACGGCCTCACCTACAGGGTCAAGAGCCTGTACGAGGTGACCTATGGACTGGGCCTCTCCTGGCGCATGGGCAAGTCCGTGGCCTGGGTGAACGAGCTCTTCGGCGCCGTGGAGCTCAGCTCCCTGACCGCGGACGGGGCCGCACAGGAGGCCGGGCAGCTCGGCGTGGACCTGGGCTACGAGGCGAAGTACTACAAGAAGGTCTTCCCCCTGGAGTTCATGACCGGCTTCAAGTTCTACCTCGCGGAGAACTCCTACTTCGCAGTTGGCGCGGGCGTCGGAATAACCGGGCTCCTGGGTGACAACGTGGGCGCGCCAGACTTTCGCGTCTACGCCTCCTTCGTCTTCGAGCCGTCCACCGGGGACAGGGACGGCGACGGCATCATGGACGACGTGGACAAGTGCCCGGACAACGCCGAGGACTTCGATGACTTCGAAGACACTGACGGCTGCCCAGACCCCGACAACGACAAGGACGGCATCCCCGACGTGGATGACAAGTGCCCCAACGTGCCGGAGAACTTCAACGGCTTCCAGGACAAGGATGGCTGTCCGGACAAGCAGGATGGAGACCGGGATGGTGACGGCATCATGGACTCCAAGGACAAGTGCCCGGATGTGCCAGAGGACAAGGACAGCTTCGAGGACTCTGACGGTTGCCCCGACCCCGACAACGACGGCGACGGTGTCACCGACAAGTCCGACAAGTGCCCCGGCTACGACGCGGACAAGGCTGACAACTTCGTCAGGGTCAAGGAGGACAAGGACGGCTTCGAAGACGATGACGGCTGCCCGGACCCCGACAACGACAAGGACGGCATCCTGGACAAGGACGACCAGTGCCCCAATGAGCCGGAGACCTTCAACCAGTACAAGGACGAGGACGGCTGCCCGGACAAGTCGCCCATCACGATCACAAAGGACCGCGTCCTGATCATGGAGAAGATCTACTTCGAAACCAACAAGGCCAAGATCCGTCGAATCTCCTATCCGATCCTGAACACCGTGGCCAAGACCCTCATCGCCCACAAGGAGCTCAAGCTGATCGAGATCCAGGGTCACACGGACGAGCGGGGCTCCGCCAGGTACAACCAGAACCTCTCCCAGCGCCGCGCCAACTCCGTGCGCAACTACCTCATCAACAAGGGCGTGAGCGCCGACCGCCTCACCGCACGCGGCTATGGCGAGAGCCAGCCCAAGTGCAGGCAGCACACCAGGGCCTGCTGGTCCAAGAACCGCCGCTCCGAGTTCGTCATCATCAAGCGCGACTAGCTCCCCTCCACAGGCGCAGACCTTCACAAGCTCACATGCCGCTTCTGGCCAACCGGTATGACCTCCAGGAGATCATCGGCGAGGGCGCCGTGGCCACTGTGTACAGAGCCCACGACAGCGTCTTGCAGCGCTCCGTCGCGGTGAAGGTGCTCAAGGACGTCAACGATGAGATGGACGTGGTCCGCCTCTGGGTGGAGCTGCGTTCCCTCCAGCGCCTTCGCCACCCATACATCGTCCGCACCCTGGACTTTGGCAGGAGCCCCAGGGGGCTGCACTACATGGTCATGGAGCTCCTCAGGGGACGCACCCTCAGGGAGCGCATGGACGAGGCAGGGCGCATGCCTCCGGTGGAGGTCGCGAGCATTCTCCTGCCCGTGTTCGAGGCGCTCGACGCCTGCCACTTCAGCGGCATCATCCACCGGGACATCAAGCCGGAGAACGTCTTTCTGACCGAGGGGGCCAGCCAGCCCTTGAAGCTCATCGACTTCGGCATGGCCAAGATTCTCCACGATCTCTCCCCCGAGGTCACCACCAACCCCTTCACCTTCGGGACCCCCGAGTACATGGCCCCGGAGCGAATCAGGGGCGCCCCTCCCACACCAGCAAGCGACATCTATGCCGCAGGCGCGATGGCCTTTGAGATGCTCTCGAGCCAGCGCCCCTTTGGCGGCGGCAGCCCGGAGGAGATCATGCGCCACCAGCTCCACGAGGCGCTCCCTCGCTTCGCCGAGCTGAGCCCCCCTGTGTCCGTGCCGCGCGCCCTCCGAGATCCCATACGCAGATGCCTGCGAAAGCAGCCCCTTCAGCGACCCCGAGCGGCCGACATGGCCACCGAGATCCAACGCTTCCTCCTCCCGCTGGCACCCTCCTCAGAGCAGGACACGGACGTGGACTGCCCGTAGCTCGGCAACAGGTCTCGCGTCCCTGTCTCTTGCTTACCTCGGGCAACATCCGCAAGCAAGGGCTAGAGCCGCTTGGGCACGATGACCACCTCCAGCCCCTCGAACTTGCCGTCCGCCGCCTGAACGGCGCGCCAGGTGGTGGAGCAGTCCACGACCGAGCCGTCCCGGTGGACGAGCGGGTACTCCATCACCTGGTCCGGCAGCGCTCCGGGCTCGAATACTTGCCCCACCAGCCCGCTCCACATGTTCGCAAGGTCCTCTGCAAGCTGAGCCTGGTGCACCTTCTTGAACCACTCCTGGGCAGTCCAGGTGACCACCTCCGTGGGCGGGTATCCCAACAGCGCCTCGATGCCCTCGCTCGCCGAGGCAACCACCGACGGCTCTGCCACCACATGCACCGTGACCTGCCTTGGCAGTGAAGAGGTCGCAGGCCTGGCCGGGGCGGCGGCGGGCTTCGCCGGGGCGGCGGCGGGCTTCGCCGGGGCGGCGGCGGGCTTCGCCGGGGCGGCGGCGGGCTTCGCCGGGGCAGCGGCGGGCTT